>NZ_CBDRFA010000010.1:0-141469 GCF_965343085.1 Nocardiopsis synnemataformans
CGCACCGACCCCCGTGACGGGGGTCGGCGCGATTCCTGTGTGACGTGTGGTCCCGTGTGACCTGTGGCAACAGACCCGACCTGGATGGAGTAAGTGCGATGGCCGAGCGGCGACCCGTGGCGAAGCGGCTCCCGACCTTCCCGTGGGACCGGCTGGCGCCGTACAAGCACGGGGCCGCCGAGCACCCCGACGGTATCGTCGACCTGTCCGTCGGCACCCCCGTCGACCCGGTGCCCGCCCTCCTGCGCAAGGCCCTCGCCGACGCCGCCGACGCGCCCGGCTACCCCCAGACCTGGGGCACGCCCGCGCTGCGCGCCTCCGTCGCGGGCTGGCTGGAGCGCCGTCACGGCGTGCGCGTGGCGGAGGGCGCGGTCCTGCCCACCGTGGGCTCCAAGGAACTCGTGGCCTGGCTGCCCACGCTCCTGGGCCTGGGTGCGGGCGACACGGTCGTCCACCCCGAACTGGCCTACCCCACCTACGACATCGGCGCGCGCGTGGCCGGGGCCACCCCGGTGGCCTCCGACGGCCTGACCTCGCTCGGCCCCGCCCCCGTCGGACTGGTGTGGGTGAACTCGCCGAGCAACCCGACCGGCCGGGTCCTGGGCACCGCGCACCTGCGCAAGGTGGTGGAGTGGGCCCGCGAGCGCGGCGCGATCGTGGCCTCCGACGAGTGCTACCTCGACCTGGGCTGGGACGGCGCCGAACCGGTGTCCATCCTGCACCCGGACGTGTGCGGCGGCTCCCACGACAACCTGCTGGCCGTGCACTCGCTGTCCAAGCGCTCCAACCTGGCCGGGTACCGCGCGGCCTTCGTCACCGGGGACCCCGCGCTGGTCGAGGAGCTGCTGGCGGTGCGCAAGCACGCCGGGATGATCGTCCCCGCGCCCGTCCAGGCGGCCATGCGCGCCGCCCTGGACGACGACGCGCACGCCGCCGAGCAGAAGGAGCGCTACCGCTCCCGCCGCGCCAGGCTGCGCGAGGCCCTGGAGGGCGCGGGCTGGCGCATCGAGCACTCCGACGCCGGGCTGTACCTGTGGGCCAGCCACCCCGACCACGACGCCTGGGGCGCGGTGGCCCACCTCGCCGAGCGCGGTGTGCTGGTCGCCCCCGGGGACTTCTACGGCCAGGCGGGCGCCGGGCACGTGCGCGTGGCGTTCACCGCCACCGACGAGCGGGTCGAGGCCGCGGCCAAGCGCCTGGCCTGAGGCGGGGGCCGCCGTCCGGGCGGCCCCTCCGCCGGTCGTCCACAGGCGGACGGAGGCGGTGGCCGCCGAGTGCCGGAGCGTGGTCCCCTTGTCGTATCGGGGGCCCACCTCCCCTGGTGCCATGTGGCGTGCCCGCCCGTCCGGGAGCACGGGACCACCGGCGTGGGGCCGGTTCCCGAGCCGGTCAGCGAACCGGTACGGAAGCGGACCCGCGAACCGGTCCGGGCCACCGGATCACTCCAGTGCCCGGGCCGCTCCAAAGCCCGGGTCATTCCAGGACCAGGCCGCCCCCGGTGTCGCCCCCGCCGGCCGCCGCCCATTCCTCGGCGTCGTCCGTGCCGTCCGAGGCCCGCCACCGCTGGCCGTCGTAGGACACCGACGTCAGCCCGTACTCCTCGGCGTGGGCCACCGCCCACAGGGCCATCGACCAGCCCAGGTCGCCGGTCCGCGGCTCCTCGTCCCCGTCCAGCGGCAGGTCCGCCGGGTCGGTGCCGAACACCCGCTCCATCTCCTCCAGGGCGGCGTCGGTGTCCGCGTCCCCGGACCGCAGGTCCTCCAGGCCCTCGGCGCCGTACCAGCACGTCAGCGCGGCCCCCTGCGTGCCGGTGAAGACCTCGGCCATCCGCGTGGACAGGCGCTCGTGCTGGTCGTAGGCGTAGCCGTCGGCGCTGCGCTGCACCGCCTGGGCCGCCTCGTAGACCGGGATGGACCTCCAGCCCTCCACCTCCACCAGCTCCTCGTAGAACGAGCTGCTGGCGTACACCGGGTCGAGGATCTGCTCCGGGTCGCCCCACTCCTGCGAGGGCCGTTGCTGGAACAGCCCCAGGGAGTCCCGGTCGCCGTACTCCACGTTGTGGAACGCCGACTCCTGCCACACCGTCGCGAAGGCGATCGTCACGGCCTCCGGGGGCAGGTCCCGGCCGAACGCCACGCCTCCCACGGTGGCCGCGCTCGCGGCCTGCGCGCCCTCCATCGAGTACCGGCCGTCGGACAGCGTCAGGCGGCAGCCGGGCTCGGGCGGGGGAGTGGTGTCGATCGGCTCGAACGTGGTCAGCACGTAGTAGGCCCCGGCGACGAGCGTGCCGCAGACGAGGACCAGGGAGAGCAGGATCTTGACGAAGGCGGAGAGCCTCCGGCGCTTACTGGGCACGGGCGAACCAAGGGTCGGCGACAGGTGGGCGCGCCGCACCGGGAGGGGGCGTCGCGCGGGGGCGCACGCGGCGCCACGGCCGCATTGTAGCCGCCGCCACGGCGGGGGGCGGGCCGTGCGCGGAGGTGACGGCCGCCTCGGGGAGGGGGTGCCCCCGCACCCGGCGCGAGCGGCTAACGTGTGTGCACATGACCAGCTCGTACTCCAGCCCGCTGCCCGACCGGATCGACGAACTCTGGGAGAGCCGCGCCGAGCTCACGCCCGGCCACACCGAGGCCCGTGAGACCATCATCGGCGCGATCGACCAGATCGACGAGGGCAAGGCCCGCGTGGCCTTCGTCGACCCCTCCACCGACGAGGTCGTGGTCGACGAGCGCGCCAAGCGCTCCATCCTCCTCGGCTTCAAGGTCCTGGAGATGAAGGAGTCGCACGTCGGCGACTTCTACCACCACGACCGCATGCCGCTCAAGACCCGCTTCGACGGCGTCCGCGTCGTCGCCGGGGCGATCGCCCGCTGGGGCTCCTACCTCGCCCCCGGCGTCGTCCTGATGCCGTCCTTCACCAACATCGGCGCCCACGTCGGCTCCGGCACCATGGTCGACACCTGGGCCACGGTCGGCTCCTGCGCCCAGGTCGGCGAGAACGTCCACCTGTCCGGCGGCGTCGGCGTCGGCGGCGTCCTCGAACCGCCGCAGGCCTCCCCGGTGGTCATCGAGGACGACGCCTTCCTCGGCTCCCGCAGCATGGTCGTCGAGGGCGCACGCGTGCGCAAGGGCGCCAAGCTCGGCGCGGGCACCATCCTCACCTCCTCCACCCGCGTGTTCGACGCCGAGACCGGCGAGGAGCTCCCGCGCGGCGAGGCCCCGGCCTGGTCGGTGTGCGTCACCGCCAACCGCGCCAAGAGCTTCCCCGGCGGCGACTTCGGCATGCCGGTGCTGCTCGTGCTCAAGCGCCTGAAGGAGGGGCAGGAGCACGACAAGCTCGCGCTCAACGACCTGCTCCGCGAGCACGGCGTCAACGCCTGACCCGTCCGCACCTCCTCCGGGGCGTCCTTCCGCGCAGGGAGGGCGCCCCGGCCGTGTTCCCGGGGCGAGTTCGGGTTGAGCCCCCGGCTGCTCCAGACTGGGGGCGGCAGCTACCCCAGACCGGGGGCGCTGCTATGTCGGAGCGGGGATGCGGATCCCCCCGGCTCAACGGCTACCCAATCTCACCGAAACGGGGCGACACATGCTGGACCTGACCTCGGACGCCGCGGCCCTGACCGCAGCCCTCGTGGACATCCGATCCGAGAGCGGCGACGAGAAGGTCCTCGCCGACGCCGTCGAGGGCGCCCTGTCGGCCCTGCCCCACCTGCGCGTCAGCCGCGACGGCGACGCCGTCGTCGCCCGCACGGACCTGGGCCGTCCCCGCCGCGTCGTCATCGCCGGACACATCGACACCGTCCCCATCGTCGACAACGTGCCCTCCCGCGTCGTCGGCGACCGCCTCTACGGGTGCGGCACCTCGGACATGAAGGCCGGTGTCGCCGTCCAGCTCAAGCTGGCGGCCCTGGTCACCGAGCCTGTGCACGACGTCACCTACGTCTTCTACGACAACGAGGAGGTCGACGCCTCCCGCAACGGCCTGCTCCGCGTGGCCCGCGACCACCCCGAGTGGCTGGCGGGGGACTTCGCGGTCCTCATGGAGCCCACCGACGGCGTCATCGAGGGCGGCTGCCAGGGCACCATGCGCGTGGAGGTCACCACCCGGGGCAAGCGCGCCCACAGTGCCCGCTCGTGGATGGGTGTGAACGCCATCCACGGCGCCGGAGCCGTCCTGGACGTCCTGCGCGCCTACACCCCGCGCGAACCCGAGGTGGAGGGGCTGCGCTTCCACGAGGGCCTCAACGCCGTGGCCATCGAGGGCGGGGTCGCGGGCAACGTCATCCCCGACGCGTGCGTGGTCAGGGTCAACTACCGCTTCGCCCCCGACCTGTCCGTCGCCGACGCCGAGGCGCACCTGCGCGAGGTCTTCGACGGGTTCGAGGTCGCGGTGGTCGACGCCGCGGCCCCCGCCCGGCCCGGGTTGGACGAGCCCTCGGCCGCGGCGTTCGTCACCGCGGTGGGGGAGGGCAGCGCCCGCGCCAAGCTCGGCTGGACCGACGTCTCCCGCTTCTCCGAGCTGGGCGTGCCCGCCGTCAACTACGGCCCCGGCGACCCGACGCTCGCCCACACCAAGGACGAGTACGCCGAGATCCCCCGGATCCACGAGGCCAAGGAGCGCATGGTCGCCTGGTTGTCGGGCACCCGCTGAACCCCGCCGCGCCCCGGTCGGCGGGTCCGTGACCAGCCCGGACACCGGCCGGGGCGGCGAAAAGGCCGTTTGTGGCCACCCCGGTGAAACGTGTGATTCACGTGTGAGCCGGTCCCACGCGGATAGCTTTACGTCATGACGGAAGAAGAAGAGACCGTACGACGCGCAGGGCCCCTCACCTACCGGGGCGACTCCATCCCCAACACCACCACCGACCAGCGCCTCCTCGACCAGCGGGGCCCCACGGACTGGGTGCACACCGACCCGTGGCGGGTGCTGCGCATCCAGTCGGAGTTCGTGGAGGGCTTCGGCCTGCTCTCGGAGCTGCCCTCGGCGGTGAGCGTGTTCGGATCGGCCCGCCTGCGGCCCGGGAACCGCTACTACGACATCGGCGTCCAGATGGGCGCCAAGCTGGCGGAGGCCGGGTACGCCACCATCACCGGTGGCGGGCCGGGGATGATGGAGGCGGTCAACAAGGGCGCCCAGCAGGCGGGCGGGCTGTCCGTCGGGCTCGGCATCGAGCTGCCGTTCGAGCAGACGCTCAACGACTACGTCGACATCGGGGTGACCTTCCGGTACTTCTTCGTCCGCAAGACGATGTTCGTGAAGTACTCCCAGGCGTTCGTGGTCCTGCCCGGGGGCTTCGGCACCCTGGACGAGCTGTTCGAGGCGGCCACCCTCGTGCAGACCAACAAGGTCACCCGTTTCCCGATCGTGCTGGTCGGCACCGAGTTCTGGGGCGGGATGCGGGACTGGATCCGTTCCAGCCTCATGGAGAACCAGCTCATCAAGTCGCACGACATGGAGCTGGTCCAGGTGACCGACGACCTCGACGAGGTGGTCGACATCATCCGCAAGTCCCACCTGGACATCACCCGTCAGCACGAGCAGTCGGAGGAGCACCCCGGCCCGGAACAGTAGGGGCCCGCGGCCGGTGGACGGCAGCGGCGAACGGCAGGGGCGGTGGGGGAGCGGCGTGTGGCACGATCGTGTCCGTGCCTGTTCTCATCATGGTCCTCGTCGCCGCCGCCGCGCTCGCCGTCCTCGTGGGCGTCGTCTACATCGTGCTGGGCAAGGGTGGCCAGCTCGCCCGCTTCGAGGCCGACCACCCCCCGCTCGCCCTGCCCGAAGACCGGCCCGTCAAGGCGTTCGACCTGGGCCGCCTGATGCTGCCCCTGGCCATGTGGGGCTACCACGTGCGCGCCGTGGACGAGTTGCTGCTGCGCCTCACCGCCACGCTGCGCGAGCGCGAGGAGCACATCCAGGACCTGGAGTGGCGCCTGTCGCGCCTGGACCCCTCCTACGTTCCGGAGGGCACCGGACCGATCCCCGGGGCGCACCTGCCCGGTGACGCCTACGCCCCCGAGCAGAGCGCGCGCGGCCCCGCCGGGGCCGGGAGCACCGCGGTCGGGGGTTTCGGGAGCGGTGCCTTCCGGCCCGGGGCCGTGGCCGGACCGGCGGGCTCCACCGCCTGGAGTCCCGCACCCGCCGGGGCCACGGGGACCACCGCGCCCACCGAGGTCATCGAGGGCTCCGAGGTCGCGGAGAAGCCGGAGACCGAGGAGAAGCCGGAGAACGCGGAGAACGCCGCGCGTTCGGAGGGCTCCGGGAGCCCTGAGCCCGCCCGGAACCCCGAGCCCGACCGGAGTTCGGAGTCCACCCGGAGTTGCGAGCCCGACCGGAGTTCCGGGGGAGCGGAGGGTTCCGACGGGACCGGGACACCCGGGGACCCGACGGCCACCGGGGCCGGGCAGCGCCCCGAGGCGGCGGGAGGCTCCGGGGCCGCGGACGTCTCCGGCGGCTCCCCGTCCCCCGGTGACGAACACTGACCCCGCACCCAAACCTGTGACGCGGGCCACGTCCGGCGGTGCCTTCCTGACCTGGTGTTCGCCCTTCCCTATGCCGTGCATCACAGCCCCCGCGCGGTTATCGGGCGAAACCCGCGGGTTCCGGTGCTCTATCCTCGGTCGCTGTATCCGCGTTCCCCCCGCTCCGCCGGAGCGGGTGCATCACCGTTGAGGATGGCGAGGATGGACACAGCAGCCGAACTGGAGTCGGGAGCCGACGACCGGCGCGAAGGGCCCGCTTCCTCCGTGACAGCCGCCTCCCCCGTGCAACAGCTGTCCCTGTGGCCGCCGCCCAGGTCGACCCGGCACAGCGGCAGGCGCCGCCGCCAGTTCACCGTTCTGGGCGCGGTCGCGCTGGCCGTCCTCCTGGTCGGCGGAGGGGCCACGGCGTGGGCCCTGCTGGCCGACGGCGAGGAGGCACCGCAGGAGGCCGCGGCCCCGGCGGAGGAGTTCGTCGGCGCCTGGGCGGGCGAGATGGTCCAGGTGAACACCGAGGGCCAGCACGTCGCCGACTGGCACGCCGAGGTGCGGATCGAGGAGGGCGCCGAGCGCGGCAGCACCGCCTGGACGACCTTCACCTGCTCGGGGACGCTCGTGCTGTCCGCGGGTGACAACGACCGGCGCGTCTACGCCTACACCGAGACCGCCGACCCCGAGGACCGCTGCGTCGACGAGGCCGAGCTGACCCTGTCGCCCGTCGCGGACGGCGGACTGAGGGCGGAGTGGTCCTCGATCACCGACGAGGGCACCCGGATGACATCGACGGGTCCTCTGAGCTGATCCGGTCG
Source organism: Nocardiopsis synnemataformans (assembly GCF_965343085.1). Taxonomy (NCBI): domain Bacteria; kingdom Bacillati; phylum Actinomycetota; class Actinomycetes; order Streptosporangiales; family Nocardiopsidaceae; genus Nocardiopsis; species Nocardiopsis synnemataformans. The sequence goes on from NZ_CBDRFA010000010.1 coordinate 7,283, forward strand.
TCCGGATCACCGTCCGATCCGGGCGCTGGTCCGACCGCCGGGAGGCGCTACCGTCCCGGAGTCGTCCGACCGCGGCCTCCGGGGAGGCGGGTTCCTGTTGGGGGCGAAACCCCAGTTCGGAGTTGTTGTTCAGGTGTCGCCGGACTTTCGGGTCCGGCCCGCCGCCCCGGGTGCGGGCCCGCGCGGAGCCCTGTGCGCTCACCAGGTTTCGGCCAGTACCGATATAACCTTACTGACCGACGTTTCCTCGTTGGTGGAAACCGCCGGAGGCGGTCCGGCCGCTGTCTGGCGCACACACGGGGGCCAACCTCCGAGATAATGGTCGAAGAGTGATTCACGTCCCCTAAGCCACACGGGCGCGAGTCACGCGGAACCGGCCCACGGCTCCGGAGCCGAGACGACCCAAGCGGATCGGCGCCGGTGCTGTGGGTCGGCCCCGGTCACCCGCGAGGAACACCTAGAAAGGGGAATGGCATGGCGGCGATGAAGCCGAGGACCAGCGACGGGCCGATGGAGGTCACCAAGGAGGGTCGCGGCATCATCATGCGGGTCCCGTTGGAGGGGGGCGGACGCCTGGTCGTCGAGCTGACGCCGGCCGAGGCGACCGAACTCCGGGACGCGCTCAAGGGTGTCGTCGGCTAGGTCCGACACCACGTTCTTCCCTCCCCCACCCGGGCAGGAACGCCCGACGACCCCCCGAGGTCGTAGACCCCCATGACAGCGAACGATTGTGAGCGGCCTGTGCCATTCGCCACGGAGATCCAGCCCCGTTCGGGGAGCCTCGCCGAATCCACCGCGGACCTGCTGGTCCTTCCCGTCCTCTCGGGAGACGGCGGACCCGCGGAGGTCGAAGGGGTCGCCGAGGGCGGCCTGACACAGGTGCTTCCGGCTCCGCTCACCGATCTGTTCGCGCACTACTCGCTCGCCGGGAAACCCGGTGAGCTGGCCCAGTTCCCGGTGCCCCGGGACCAGGGGCTGGTACGGCTGGCCCTTCTGGGGGTCGGTTCGGGTTCCCCCGACGACCTCCGGAAGGCCGGCGCAGCCCTGTCCCGGGCCGCCCGGGGAAGAGAACGGGTCGCCCTGGCCTGGCCGGGGGGCGGCGGCGACGCCGCCACCGCCTTCGCCGAGGGCGCCCTCCTGGCCTCCTACACCTTCAGCCTCAAGACCGCCGAACCCCCGGCGGACAGGTGCCCCGCCCCGGTGATCGAGGTGGTGGACCCGGGCGCCGGGGACCTCGCCGACGCACTGGAGCGCGGTACCCGGCTGGCCGCGGCCACCGCCCTGGCCCGCGACCTCATCAACACCCCGTCCCTGACCAAGGACCCCGAGTGGATGGCCGCCCGCGCGCGCGAGGTCGCCGCCGACTCCGGCCTCCAGGTGCGGGTCTGGGACGAGCGGGAGTTGGAGGACGGGGGCTTCGGAGCCATCCTCGGCGTCGGCCGGGGCTCCTCGCGCCCCCCGCGGCTGGTCCAGCTCTCCTACACCCCCGACGACCCCGCCGCGCACGTGGTGCTGGTCGGCAAGGGCATCACCTTCGACACCGGCGGCCTCTCGCTCAAGCCCAACGACAACATGTCGCTGATGAAGACCGACATGAGCGGTTCGGCGGTCGTGCTCGCCGTGCTGTCCGCCCTGTCGGCCGTGGGCGCCTCGGTGCGGGTGACCGGCCTGCTGGCGCTGGCCGAGAACGCCTTCGGCGGCGACGCCACCCGCATCGGCGACGTGCTCACCACCTACGGCGGCACGACCGTCGAGGTGCTCAACTCCGACGCCGAGGGCCGCCTGGTCCTGGCCGACGCCATGGGCTACGCGGTCGCCGAGCTGGCCCCGGACGTGCTCGTGGACGTGGCCACCCTCACCGGCGCGGCCAAGGTCGCGCTCGGTACGGGCATGGGCGCCCTGTACAGCACCGACGACGCGCTGGCCGCCGAGATCGAGACCGCCGGTCAGGCCTCCGGCGAGCCGCTGTGGCGCATGCCGCTGACCGAGGAGTACGTCGAGACCACCAAGTCCCGGGTGGCGGACCTGGCCAACATCGGGACCCGCCGCGACTTCGGCCCGGCGGGCGCCACCGACGCCGCGCTGTTCCTGCGCGAGTTCACCGGCGGCCTGCCCTGGGCCCACCTGGACATCGCGGGCCCCGGCCGGTCGACCAAGGAGAGCGGCCTGCTCAGCAAGGGCGGCACCGCCTTCGCCACGCGCACCCTGCTGCGCTGGCTCGCCGAGCGGTAGTCGAGCCGAGGAGACCCCGGCCGCACGGACGCGGCCGGGGTCGGCGTTCATACGGGCACTCCTTCGCTGCCGGTCCCTCCGGCTCGGCTGAGCGCGCTCGCGACGACCAGGGCCGCCAACCCCGCACCGGCGGCGAGCGCGAAGACACCCGGATACCCCGCCAACAGTTCCGCGGAGAGCACGGCCCCGGCGACGCCGAGCAGGGCGGACGTGCTCAGCGAGTCGAAGACCTGGAGCGCCGAGCTGTTGCCACCCTGCTCGTCGGGGGCGGACAGGGACAGCACCGTCGACGAGATCCGCGGGTACGCGATTCCCATGCCCGTCCCCATCAGGACGCACCCGAGGGCGACGCCCGCGAGGGGAAGCACCCCCCCGACGAGTCCCAGCACCGCGACCGGTCCACACAGGACGAGCACGGCCGCGGGCCACAGGGGGAACGGCCGGTCGCTCGCGCCCTTGTCGCGCCGCCCCTGCACCCAGGCCCCCAACGCCCAACCGAAGGCACCGACCGCCACGATGAGTCCGGAGAGGGTGGGCGAGTGGCCGAGGCCGTGCTGGAGGTGGAGGGCGAGGTAGACGTCGGTGACCGTGACGGTTCCGCCCAGGAGGCCGCGCAGGGCGACCCACCGGGGGATGCCCGCTCGCGCGCGGAGCGTGCCCCTCGGTGCCAGGCGGGCCGCCGCCACCACCAGCACGACCACGCTGAGTGCGGTGCCCACCAGGAGTTCCGGCAGTGGCCACTGCCCGGCGACGTGCAGTCCCACCACGGACGCCATGGCGGCGACGGACCAGAGCGCACGTCGGTCCAGAAGGCGTCCGGGGGCGGGGTCGGACGGGAGCCGCCGCGCGGGTCCGGCCAGCATGAGCAGGGACGCGGCCGCCCCCGCCAGGACCAGGGCGAACACCGCACGCCAGTGCAGCGCCTCGACCAGGACCCCGGTGAGCAGTGGCCCGGCGACCGAGGGCAGCAGCCACGCGGCGGTGAGCAGGCCGAACACGCGAGGCCGCAGCTCCTCGGGGACGCCGCGCGCGATGATCACGTACAGGACCACGGAGTCGATCCCCCCGCCGACGCCCTGGAGCATGCGGCCGAGCACGAAGACCCCGATGTCGGGGGCCGCGACGCACAGCCCGATGCCGACCAGGAAGGCCAGTCCCCCGAAGAACAGGGGCTGTGCGGGCCCGCGCCGGTCCGCCCAGCCTCCGCCGACGGTCATGCCGATCAGCCCGGTGGTCAGGGTGGCGGCGAAGGCCAGGGCGTACCACCGGTCGGCGGACAGGTCCCGGACGACCACGGGCAGGGCGGTGGTGACGGCGAAGGACTCGAAGGCGATACAGGTCATCAGCCCCAGCACACCGACCAGTAGGGACCGGGTCCCCGGTGCCCACAGGCGGACCCGGGAAGGCGACGGACGTGTCCCGGTCATGTGAGCGTCGCCTCGTCCCCGACCACCAGGGCGATCTTGCCCCGGCCGTGTCCGGTCTCCACGTCCCGGTGCGCGTCCGCCGCCCCGGAGAGGGGAAGCGTGCGGCGGACGGTGACGTGGAGCCTTCCCCCGGCGCACAGGTCGAGGAGCTCCCGCAGGCGCGCCGCCGACCGGTCGCTCCGGATCCACCGGCAGCCCAGGTCCTGGACGAGGCCCATGTCGACGATCGTGCCGACCCTGTCACGGTCGGAGACCAGGCGTACGGCGGTCCGGAGGTTGTCGTGGCCGGCGGTGTCGAAGGCCGCGTCGACGCCCTCGGGGGCGGCCTCCCGAACGCGGTCGAGTTGGCCGTCGCCGTACTCGACGGCGACGGCGCCCAGGGAGCGCACGTACTCCAGGTTGGCCGCGCTCGCGGTGCCGACCACCCGTGCGCCGCGCTCGACCGCCAGCTGGACGGCCATCGAACCCACCCCGCCCGCCGCGCCGTGGACCAGCAGGGTCTCCCCGCGCGCCACACGCAGGAGTTCGAGCGCGGTGTGCGCGGTCTGCCCCGAGGCGGACAGGGCACCGGCGACCGGCCAGGGGACCCCCGCGGGCTTGTGCGCGATCTGGTCCGCGGGCACGGCGACGTACTCGGCGTAGCAGCCGAGGACCCGGAACCCCGCCACCTCGTCGCCGGGGGCGAAGCCGTCAGCATCGGGGCCCACCTCCTCGACCACGCCCGCGAACTCGTTGCCGAGGATCTGGGGGAACCCGATCACGGCGCCCGGGGGTACCCACCCGCCCCGGATCGCGGCGTCGGTGGGCTGCACGCCCGCCGCACGGACGCGCACCAGCACCTCGCCGGGTCCCGCGGCCGGGCGGGGGAGGTCCCGCTCGGTGAGCAGGTCCGCGGGTCCGAAGCGGTCGATCGCGGCGGCTCTCATCGTGGTCATCGGATGGCCTCCCCGGCGCCCAGGAACGCTCCCTCCGGACCCGCGGGTTCCAACAGGAAGCTCCGGTGCTCCACCACGGCCTTCCGACCGAGGCGGTTCAGCGCGGACCGGAGCCGCCGGTGTCCCATCCAGCGCCACGGGCACCGGATATCCGCCCACACGGTGATCGTCGTCGTCACGTTCGCTCGCTCTCTCTTGCGCGATCGGTACGGCGCCCAGCAGGCTTCATCAAGTGGACTTGATGTCAAGTCGTCGACGGAGAGGTGGGGTGGGCGCCACAACTGGACCCCGATCTGCTGTGGCTCAAACCGGGCCAGGTCGCGGAGCGGGCGGGGGTCGCCGTGTCGGCGCTGCACTACTACGAGAGCCTCGGACTGATCCGCAGTCGGCGCACGGCCGGGAACCGCCGCGAGTACCGGCGGGACACGCTGCGGACCATCGCGTTCATCCGCACGGCCCAACGACTCGGCGTCTCGCTGAGCCGGATCAGGGAGGCCCTGGACCAGCTCCCGGAGGAAGGGCTGCCGACCAAGCGGGACTGGGCCCGGATCTCGCGGCAGTGGTACGACGAACTGACCGAGCGGATCGAGGAGCTCACCGCCCTGCGAGACCGGTTCTCCAACTGCATCGGCTGCGGATGCCTGTCGCTGACCGCGTGTCCCTACTCGAACCCGGACGACGTCCTGGGCCGGGAGGGGGCGGGCGCACGCCGCTTCCCGTGACGGTCAGGGAGCCGCCTCGGCGAGGAGGGGCCTCACCCCGGCAGGACGCGCTGGAACTCGTGGAGGCGCTCCACCGGGCGAAAGCCCAGGCGCAGGTTGACCCCGCGCATGGGGGCGTTCTCCGGGGCGTTCCAGGTGCGGACCTGGACCCGCTCGGGGAACTCCGCGGCCAGCACCTCCAGGTTGCGCAGCTTCAGCGCCGAGCCCAGGCGGTTGCCCCGGTGCTCGGGCGCCACCAGGGTGTCCTCCTGGTAGGCGGCGCCCTCCCCCTCGGGCAGGGCGATCTCGCTGTACCCGGCCAGGCCGCCGGTGGAGGCCCGGGCCGCGCAGACGAGCGTGCGGTACCGCTGGGCGCGGCGGCGGTCCTCCTGGTCACGGACGCGCGCGGGGTCCCAGAGCCCGCGCTCGAAGGCCATCTCCCCGAGCGGGACGTCGGCCTGCATCCGCGTGCGCAGCCGCGCGTAGTCGGCCAGCAGCTCCTCGGGGCACGCGTCCGTCCAGGTCAGCAGCTCGTAGCGGGATCCGAGGGAGAGCACGTCGGCGCCGACCTCCTCCCGGACCCGCGCGGACAACGGGAGTTCCAGGACGTAGTAGTCCTCCTCGTGGACCGTCCCGAATCCGCGCGCGAGCGCGAAGCGGACGCCGGGCCAGTCCTCGAAGGAGCGGTCCGGGGGCAGCTGGACCTCGCCCAGCACGGTCGTGCGCCCCTCGTCGGTCAGGACGCGCTCCGCGTGCTCCAGGAGGCGGCTCCCGTGGCCCCGGCGCCGCACCCCGACGGGCACGTTGACGTCCGCCTCGGCCAGGTGCAGGTTGTCCCGGTCGCCGAACTCCAGCAGGAGCGCGCCCACGACCCCGCCGTCCTCCCCGTGGGCCGCGTAGGCCAGGGCCCGCCGTTCGCCCCCGTGTCCGCAGAGCACCGCGCGCAGGGAGTCCGGGTGCGGGAGTGGGACCACTCCGGGGTCACGGTCGGCGAGCGCGGCCGCGCGCACGGCCGCGTACCAGGCGTCGAAGGCGGCGGGGTCCGTGCTGTCGATGCGGCTGATCACCGTCGGTCGGGTCCTTTCCGTGGAGGGCGCCCTACCGGATGGCGGCCAGCAGCCCCTCGCCCACCGGCATCAGCATGGGGATGAACTCCTCCCCCTCCCGCACCCGGCGGATCACCTCGCGCACGGCGGTCTCGCGGGGGTCGGGCACGCGCAGCGGGCCGTCCGGCTCGCTGGAGGCCACCATGGCGCCGTTGAACACCACCATCCCGCCCCGGCGCAGCAGGCGCAGCGCCTCGTCCATGTACAGGGGGTAGGACACCGTGTCGGCGTCCACGAACACCAGGTCGTACCCGCCGTCGGTCAGCCTCGGCAGTACCTCCAGGGCCGTCCCGCGGATCAGGCGGGCCCGGCCGGGGCCGAAACCCGCGCGGGAGTACGCCGAGCGCGCGTAGTCCTGGTAGGCGGCGTTGGTGTCCACCGTGGTCAGGATCCCGTCCGGGGTCATCCCCCGCAGCAGCCAGATTCCCGACACCCCGCACCCGGTGCCGATCTCCACCACGGAGCGGGCGCCGATGGAGGCGGCCAGGAAGCGCAGGGCCGTACCCGTCGCCGCGTCCACCGGCGGGGCCGACGACCGACCCCCCGCCTCGTAGGCGTCCGCCAGCGGCTCGTCCTCCATGGCGTCCTGCTCGAACCGGGACTGCTCGGCGCGGACCCAGGTGATCCGGGCCGCGGTCTCCTCCGGGCTGGCGATAACGGCCTCCCACAGCGTTCACGTGTCTGGTGGGGCTCTGACCAGGAGATGGTCACCCAACGTAGAATGTCGGTCGCGGCCAGGTCATGTCCCTGGCAAAAGACTAGCCTGAACCGGACCGAACTCCGAGCGTTGCGGCGGGAACTTAATCCACGTCTCCCGGCGTTGAAACGGGATGAACGTACGTTGATCGCCACGAAGCAAACTCCCCCCGACCAACCTGGCGGCGAATCGACGGGATGAAGGGAGCAGCGGTGCCAGAGTCCGGCCCTGCCGTGGAATTCGAGGCATGGGAACCCCCGAGCTGGGACGAGGTCGTGCGGACCCACTCTCCGCGCGTGTACCGGCTCGCCTACCGGCTGACCGGCAACAAGCACGACGCCGAGGACCTCACGCAGGAGGTCTTCATCCGGGTCTTCCGCTCGCTGGCCAACTACACGCCCGGCACCTTCGAGGGGTGGCTGCACCGCATCACCACCAACCTCTTCCTCGACATGGCCCGGCGCCGGGCCCGCATCCGCTTCGAGGGCCTGGCCGAGAACGCCGACGAGCGCCTGGAGGGCCGTGAGCCCTCTCCCGCGCAGCGCTACGACGACCGGCACTTCGACGCCGACATCCAGTCCGCCCTGGACGCGCTGCCCGCCGAGTTCCGCGCCCCGGTCGTCCTGTGCGACATCGAAGGACTCTCCTACGAGGAGATCGCGGCGACGCTCGACGTCAAGCTCGGCACCGTCCGCAGCCGGATCCACCGGGGCCGCGCCCAGCTGCGCCGGGCCCTGGAGCACCGGCGGTCCCTGGCCGCCGACAACGAGGCGCGCAGCGGCGGAAACGTCATCAACGGGGAGGCGGAGTGAGTATGAACCACCTCGGAGAGCGGCTCTCCGCGCTCATCGACGGCGAGCTCGGCCCGGTCGACCACGAGAGCGCCCTCATCCACCTGGCCAAGTGCGAGTCGTGCCGCTTCGAGGCCGACATGATGCGCCGCCTCAAGCGCCGCCTGCACGGCCTGTGCGAGCCCGAGCCCGACATGGACTTCATGGGGCGGCTCACCAGCCTGTCCCGCGACCACGGGCCCTCGGACCGGGGGCCCTCCGGGCCCTCCGTCGGCGGGAACGGCTTCGGCAGCAGCCCGCCCCTGGGCTCCTCCCGTCCCCTGGGGGGCTTCCCCGGCGGCGCCCTGGCCACCGCGCCCCCGGTCCCGGGGGGCACACCGCCCGCCACGGGCACCGGGGCACCCGCCACGGGCGGCCCGGACGCCTCCCGGCCGGAGCGCGCCGCGGGGTCCGAGCGCCGACGCCGCGGTGACCGCCTCGCGGACCTGTTCCCGACCTTTCCCGGCGGCCGCTACGCCGTCGCGGGCTTCGCCGTGGCCACGGCCCTGCTCGGCAGCGCGTTCGTGGCCGGGGGCGACACCGAGGAGACGCCCGTGGTCGAGCCCCGCCTGGCCGACTACGCGGTCGAGCACGCGCTGACCAGCCGCAACATCCCGGTGGTCGACGCACGGCCCACCGCCGCCGAAGCCCCCCACGGCCCCACCGAAACCACCCGGTGAGCGCGGAGGAACCCTCCTCCGCGAACTCCGCCCCGGTCACGATCCTCGTCGTGGCACTGCTGTGCGCCCTGCTGCTCACGGCCGCCGCGCACCCCCATCCCACCGCGGTCCCGGCCGAGGGAGGCGACGACGGGATGTCGGTGCTGCACCGCGCCGCCGCCGCGGAGGACGAGGTCGCCTACTCGGCCGTGCGCGAGATCACCGGACCGGAGGACGCCGAGGGCACGGAAGGCACGCAGGGAACGCAGGCCGCGGAGGGCCGTGCGCTGCGCGTGCGCGTGGTGAGCAGGCCCGGCGACGGCATCGCCCTGGCCCCCGTCGGCGACGAGGAGTCCGCCCTCGTGGTGGACGCCTCCTCGGCCCTGGAGTCGCTGGACGACCGCCTGCTCAGCATGCTCGGCGACACCTACGCCGTCTCGGACGCGGGCCCCACCCGCCTGGACGGCCGGGAGGCCCGCCTGGTGGAGGCCAGACGCGCCGACGACACCGTCGCCGGGCGGTTCTGGGTGGACACCGCCACCGGCCTGCTCCTGGGCAGGACCGTCTACGGGACCGACGGCGAGCAGGCGCTCGGCTTCCGTCTCACCGGGCTCGAACTGGGGGAGGAGGACTGGCCGGAGGAGGCGCTCGGCGACTCCCCCTGGAGCGACACCCTCACCGGGACCGAGCGCGCCGACCTGCGCGCGAAGGAGTGGCCCCTCCCTGAGTACCTGGCCTGGAACCTGCGGCTGGTCGACGCCCGGTCCACCGAGCACGGCGGGCACCGCGTCGTACACGCCGTCTACTCGGACGGTCTGTCCCAGGTGTCGGTTTTCACCCAACGTGGGAAGCTGGACAGCAAGCATTCCCCCACAGACCCGACCGGATACGCCGGAACCGGGACGGGGGGAAGCGGCGTCACACCACAACACGGCACGATCTTCGGCGGAGACGCGGGTCAGTACCAGAGCATGTGGCAGGCGAACGGCTTCGTCTACACGGTGCTCGCGGACGCCCCCGCGGGGCTGGCCTCGTCCGCCGTGACCGCGCTGCCCGGGCCGGGTTCGGGTTTCTGGGCCCGGGTGCACCGCGGTCTGTCCCGGCTGGGGTTCCTCTAGGACCCCGGCCGGTCCCGTGCCGTCCCACAGCCGAGCGACTTACGGAGCAGGTCTTGAGCGAGGAAAACGGCCGCCCGGAACACGGGGGAGAGCCCGGCCGGGCGACCCCGCCGCGCGGTGGAACACCCCCTGAGCGCGCCGCGCCCGGTCCGGCGAGCGCGCCGGACGGGGCACCCGCGGAGCGCCCCCGGTGGCCCGCCCGGGCCGCCGGAACGCCGCTGACACCCTCCAGGAACACCTCTGCGGACCAGGGGGGCGACCCCGCGCCCCCGCGTCACCCCGGGCCGGTTCCGCAGTCCGGACAGGGAGTCCCCGGCGCGCAGGCCGCCACCATCCAGCCTCCCGGTAGTGGAGACCCCATGAACCCCACCCCTGACCCCGGACCGGGCGAGCAGCCCGGCACCCCCCGACCCGACCGTGTGAGCGGAGGCTTCTCCGGTCCCGGCAATCCCTCCGGTCCCACCGCCTACACCAACTCCGGCAACCCCGCTGGCTCCGGTGATCCCTCTGGCCCCACCACCTACGGTAGTTCCGCCGCCCACCCCGGTTCCGGTGACCCCTCGGGCCCCACCACCTACACCAACTTCGCCAATCCCTCCGGTCCCGCCTACTCCGGTCCCGGCAGCCCCTCCGGTTACGCCGCCCCCTCGGGCCCCGGCAACCCCATGAACCCCGGTGCCTCCTCGGTTCCCGGACAGCACACCGGCCCCACAGGCCAGTCGGCCGCCCACGGTGGCTACGCGGCGGCATTCCAGGCGGGGCACGCCGCCCCCGCGAACCAGCCCGGCGCCCCCGGCCCGGGCTCCCCGGCGCCCGGTGTCACCGGGCCCCACGCGACCGGCCCCTACGCCGCCCCGCAACCCCCCGCGCCCAGGCGGCCACGGCGCGGCGTCCCGGTGTGGATGGTGCTGTCGGGCATGCTCGTCGTCGCGCTCATCGCCGGAGGCGCCGGCGGTGTCGCGGGCACCCTCCTCGGCGGCTCCTCCGGTGACGAGGCGGCGCAGGAGGAGGGCCCGGTCATGAACGAGCCGCCGCCCGAGGCCCCCCAGCGCGACCCCGACACCATCGCCGGTGTGGCCCAGCGGGTCAGCCCGAGCGTGGTGTTCATCCGCAGCGCCGACCCCAGCGTCCCGAGCAGCGGCTCCGGGTTCGTCATCGACGGGAACCACGTGGTGACCAACGACCACGTCTCCGCCGGTCTGGAGGCGGACGGCATCGTCGTGGAGTACAGCGACGGCAGCCTCTCCGACGCCTCCGTGGTCGGCTCCGACCCCAGCTCCGACCTCGCGGTGCTGTCGCTGGACGACCCGATCGACGTCGAACCGCTCCAGTTCGGCGACTCCGAGCAGGTCATCGTCGGCGACGAGGTGATCGCCATCGGCGCGCCCCTGGGCTTCTCCGGAACCGTCACACAGGGCATCATCAGCGCCGTCAACCGCCCGGTCAGCTCCGGCGAGGGCGAGAACGCCAGCCGTTTCTACGCACTCCAGACCGACGCCGCCATCAACCCGGGCAACTCCGGCGGCCCGCTGGTGGACCTGGAGGGCCGGGTCATCGGGGTCAACTCGATGATCGTCACCATGGGCTACATGGGGGAGCCCACGGGCAACATCGGCCTGGGCTTCGCGATCCCGTCGGCGGAGGTCGAACGCGTCGTCAACCGCCTCATCGAGTACGGCGAGACCAGCTACGCCGACATCGGGGCCGAGATCGACCTGGACAGCCCGGTCGCGGGCGCGGTCATCGCCGACGGCGGGAACGCGGTGGAGAGCGGCGGTCCGGCCGACGCGGCGGGGCTGGAGCCGGGCGACGTCATCCTCTCCCTGGACGGACGCCCGGTGAACTCGGGCCAGGAGCTGCTCGCCATGCTGCGCAGCCGCAGTCCGGGTGACGAGGTCGAGGTCGAGTACGACCGCGACGGCCAGCGCGAGACCGTCACGGTCACGCTGGGCTCGTCGGACTGACCGACCCGGCCTGACTACCCCGGACCGGCCGTCCCGGACACACGCGAGGCCCCCGAGCACGGAGCTCGGGGGCCTCGTTCTCACCCGGGGCCGCAGCTCCGGAAGAGGTGTCGTCCGGGTGCCCGCGCCGCGGGCGTCCGGACACGGGCCACGGCGAAGCGCGGACCCGAGGAGGTACCGCCTAGCGGCCCGCCGGGGAGATGCCCAGCTGCATACCGGCCAGCCCGCGGGGCTTGCCGACCAGGGTGTCGGCGATCGAGGTGATCACCCTGCTGGCCTCGGCCTCGGGCTCGGTCAGCACCAGGGGCTTGCCCTCGTCGCCGCCCTCGCGCAGCCGGGTGTCCAGCGGCACCTGGCCCAGCAGCGGGATGTCCGTGCCCAGCGTCCGGGTGAGGGCGTCGGCGACCGTGCGGCCGCCGCCCTCACCGAACAGGTGGACCGGCTCCCCGCCGTCCGGCGGCAGGTAGTACGACATGTTCTCGATCACGCCCGCGATCCGCTGGTGGGTCTGGGCCGTGATGGCGCCCGCGCGCTCGGCGACCTCGGCGGCGGCCTGCTGCGGGGTGGTCACCACGAGCAGCTCCGCGTTGGGCAGCAGCTGCGCGGTGGAGATGGCGATGTCACCGGTGCCCGGGGGCAGGTCCATCAGCAGCACGTCCAGGTCGCCCCAGAACACGTCCGACAGGAACTGCTGGAGGGCGCGGTGCAGCATCGGGCCCCGCCACACCACAGGCTGGTTGCCCTGCGTGAACATGCCGACCGAGATGACCTTGATGCCATGCGCTGTGGGCGGCAGGATCATGTCCTCGACCTTGGTCGGGTAGTCCGACGCGCCGAGCATGCGGGGCACCGAGTGGCCGTAGATGTCGGCGTCCACGACGCCGACCTTGTGGCCCTGGGCGGCCATGGCCGCGGCCAGGTTCACGGTGACGGAGGACTTGCCGACACCGCCCTTGCCGGAGGCGACGGCGAAGACACGGGTGAGCGAGTTCGGCTTGGCGAAGGGGATCTCCTTCTCCGCCTGGCCGCCGCGCAGCTTGGTCTGGAGTTCCTTGCGCTGCTCGTCGCTCATCACGTCGAGCTCGACGCGCACGGAGGTGACCCCGGCGACCTTGGTCACCGCAGCGGTCACGTCCTTCTCGATACGGCCCTTCATCGGGCATCCGGCCACCGTGAGGTAGATGCCGACGCTCACGGTACCGTCGTCGGCGATGTCGACGCTCTTGACCATGCCGAGATCGGTGATGGGGCGGTGGATCTCCGGGTCTTGCACCGTGGCCAGGGCTGTGTGCACCTGCTCGGTGGATGGTGTGGAGGACATGTGCTCAATCGTAGGTCAGCGGGATGGGACGGCGGCCTGCCGGATCGCTCCCGCGGGCCATCTCCTTCAACGAGGGGGCCGCGCCGGGCATTCCGTGTCCCCGTGGACCCACGCCGTGCGGCCGCCGCCACGGCGGCGCGCCAGGGGCCCGTGGAAGGACCGGGGGAGGGGCCACGGGGAAGGGTGTGAGGGATGTCGCGGGGAGGACGGGGTGCGGGGGGCGCCGTCCGACACCGTGCGCACCACCCTGTGCGTGCCGTGACCAGGCGATAACGGCGTGGCCTTAACGCTGGCAATACATGCCCGGATAGTAGTCTCGGCGCACGATGGGAAATGTGCCGCCACCGCCTGGTTCGTCCTGGCCCGCCGCGCCTGAGGGGCCGGAGGGGCGGGCTGCCGGAGCCTACACACAGGAGCAGACCTGGGCGGATCCTCCCGGAGGGGGGAGGCTGACGCCGCCCGGGGGCTACGCCGTGGCCGCCGCCGACCCGGACGTGTGGGCCTGGCCGCCGCCGAGGCCGGTGCGCAAAAACCACTTCGCCCGCGCGGAACTCCCCGAGGACGAGTCCTACCACAGGCTGGGCCGGACGTCCCGCTTCCGCTGGTGGTTCACGCCGCTCACCCTGGCCGTCCTCGCGGTCCTGGTCTTCTTCCTGTGGATGGCCATCATCCTGTCGGTGACGATCGTGGCGATCATCAACGGCAGCGGGCTGGCCCCGGACTCGGTCACCCTGAGCGTGATCGCCGAGATGGCCTTCGGACTCCTGGCGTCGGCGCTGTTCATCCCCATCGTCCTCTTCCTGGTCCGCGTCGTGCAGTGGCGCCGGATCGGTTCCCTGTTCTCCGTCGAGGGACGGATGCGCTGGGGCTGGCTGGTCCGCTGCACGGCGGTGGCGGTCGTCCCGGTCGCCCTGTGCGTCGTGGCCTTCCTGCCGCTGGCCGAACTCCTCCGGCCCGACCTGGTGCCCCGTGAGGCCTCCGGCGGAACCGAGGTGTTCGCCGCGGCGATGACCGTCATCGTGCTGCTGGTGCCGTTGCAGTCGGCGGCCGAGGAGCTGACCCTGCGCGGCATGCTCATGCAGCTGGTGGGCGCGCTCGGCGCCCGTCCCGGCGAACGGCGCGGCGGGTCGGCGGTCTCCCGGGTCCTGCGCTCCCCGAGCCTGGCCGTCCTGGCCAGCGGAACCCTGTTCGCGGCGCTGTACCTGGCCACGCACCCGGGCGACCCGTGGACCACCGCGGCGCTCGCGGTCATGGGGTTGGGGATGTCCTGGCTGACCTGGCGCACGGGCGGTCTGGAGGCGGCGATCAGCCTGCACGTGGTCAACAGCCTCGTGCAGTTCACGCTCTGCGTGTTCGAGGGCCGCATGGAGCAGATCGGCACGGGGGTCATGGTCGGCTCCGGCCTGCCCCTGGGAGTGGGCACACCGCTGGTGCTGGTGCTGACCCTGATCCAGGTGGGGCTGTACGCGCTGGCGGTGGTGTGGCTGGCGGGCCGCCGCGGGGTGCGGCGCAGGAGCGCGGCCCCGACGCGTTAGAGGTCGCGGACCCCGGACCGGGCGACCGGCTCGCCGAAGGGGGCCTCCGCGGTCCTGCGGACCGGGTCGCCGCTCTGCTCGGGGAACACCCACGCGCGGTAGGAGAAGAACCGGAAGAGCGTGCCCAGGCCCACCCCCACCACGTTGCCCGCGATGTTGCTCGCGAGCGGGCCGTCGAACCCCAGCACGTACACCGAGAAGCCCAGGCAGGCCAGCTGGAGGAGCATCCCGACGCCGTTCATCAGCAGGAACAGCGCGGTCTCGCGGCCGTAGCCGGTCCGGGCCCGGTCGCCGAAGGTCCAGAACCGGTTGCCGACGAACGCCACCGCGATCGAGCACAGCGTCCCGACCACCTGCCCGGTGAGCGGATCCGCCCCGGCCGCGCTCCACAGCAGGTTGGTCGTCCCCAGCTGCACCACGTAGGCCACGGCGCCCACGGAGCCGAACTTTCCCACCTCCCGGACGAGCTTGGCGATCCTGGGATGGCGGGAGAGGAAGTTGCGCACGGTCCGCGCCTCCGGTCCTGTGGTCGGGGTGGTCGGGCCCGCCTCCGCGCGGACCCGTCTCGGCCGGGCCGCCGACCGGGGGCGGCGGGGGCCCGGGACCGCCGCGTTCGCACGCCCTAGACTCTAGCCGGGGGTCGCACCAGGACCCCGGCCGCGGGTTCCGAGCCGATCCGGCCAGGTCCCGCCGCGCGGGACCGTCCCGTCACCGCGGTTGACGAGCAGCATGTGAGTTGAGGAACTGTGAGCGAGCGTAACCGCACCGTCCCGCGCGTGGGAATGGTGGGAGGGGGCCAACTCTCCCGGATGACCCACCAGGCGGGCATCGCCCTGGGGGTCGACTTCTCGGTACTGGCGGCCAGCCCCACCGACAGCGCCGCGCTGGTGTGCGGTGACGTCTCCCTGGGCGACGACCGCGGCCTCGACGACGTCCTGGCCTTCGCCAAGGCCCACGACGTCGTCACCTTCGACCACGAGCACGTGCCCGAGCCCGTCCTGCGCGCGGTCGAGGAGGCAGGGGGCCTGCTGCGCCCCGGCCGCGACGCGCTGCGCTTCGCCCAGGACAAACTGCGCATGCGCACCCGCATGGCCGAGCTGGACGCGCCCTCGCCGCGCTGGCGGGCCGTCACCACCCTGGAGCACGTCACCGCCTTCGGCGGGGAGACCGGGTGGCCGGTCGTGCTCAAGGCCGCCCGCGGCGGCTACGACGGCAAGGGCGTGTGGGTCGTCGGCGGCGCCGACGAGGCGCGCGGGGTCGTGGACCGCGCCGCCGCCGAGGAGGTGCCACTCCTGGTCGAGGAGAAGGTGGACTTCTCGCGCGAGCTCGCCGTGCAGGTCGCCCGCTCCCCGCACGGGCAGGTCGCGGTCTACCCGGTCGTGGAGACCGTGCAGCGCGGCGGCATCTGCCACGAGGTGATCGCCCCCGCCCCGGGCCTGTCCGAGGACAAGGCCACCCGCGCCCAGCAGCTGGCCATCGAGATCGCCCAGGCGCTGGACGTGACCGGGGTCCTGGCCGTGGAGCTGTTCGAGACCGCCGACGGCGTGGTCGTCAACGAACTGGCCATGCGCCCGCACAACTCCGGCCACTGGAGCATCGAGGGCGCGCGCACCTCCCAGTTCGAGCAGCACCTGAGGGCCGTGCTGAACCTGCCGCTGGGCTCGCCGCGCACCAACGCGCCCTACACCGTCATGGCCAACCTGCTGGGCGGCGAGGACCCCGAGGTCTACCGCCGCTACCTGCACGTGATGGCGAAGGACCCCGAGGTGAAGGTGCACTTCTACGGCAAGGACGTGCGTCCGGGCCGCAAGATCGGGCACGTCACCGTGATGGGTGAGGACTACCGGGACCTGCTGGCGCGCGCGCGAGACGCCGCCGCCTACCTGCGAGGAGAAGAACAGTGATCGACAGCGACAACGGACAGGACGCGAGGGGCCCCGTGGTGGGCATCGTGATGGGCTCGGACTCCGACTGGCCGGTGATGCGGGAGGCGGCCGAGGCCCTGCGCGAGTTCGACGTGCCCTTCGAGGCCGACGTGGTCTCGGCGCACCGCATGCCGCACGAGATGATCTCCTACGGCGCCGAGGCCGCCGGTCGGGGCCTGAAGGTGGTCATCGCCGGTGCGGGCGGGGCGGCCCACCTGCCGGGCATGCTGGCCTCGGTGACGACCCTGCCGGTGGTGGGCGTCCCGGTGCCGCTCAAGTACCTCGACGGCATGGACTCGCTGCTGTCCATCGTGCAGATGCCCGCCGGGGTGCCGGTGGCGACCGTGGCCGTGGGCGCGGCACGCAACGCGGGTCTGCTGGCGGTGCGGATCCTGGCGGCCAACGACCCCGTGCTCGCCGAGCGCATGGCCCGCTTCCAGGAGGAGCTGAAGGAGCAGGCCCACGCCAAGGGCGAGCGGCTGCGCCGCGAGGCGGAGAGCTGGGGCAGGCCCACCGGCTTCGGCCGCTAGCCCGTCGGCGCCTCCAGAACCCCGCCGACGCCCGAACGGCCCCGGTACCCGTCACGGGTGCCGGGGCCCTCGCGTGCCCGCTCAGTCCTCGGCGGGCAGGAGGACGCGCAGGCCCTCGACCGCCTGGTCCACGGTCGGCAGCGCCTCGGGGTCGATGAGGTACTGGATGAGGTAGCCGGTGACGAAGTTGTAGGCCATGGAGCCCAGACCGGCCTCGACGGCGGGGTCGACCTCCCCGGGTTCCAGGTCGAGCAGGAGCGCGGCCAGCCCCCTTCGGGCCTCCTGGAGGCCCTCGGCCAGGACGGCGCGGACACCGTCGTCGAACTGGGCCTGCGCGTAGGCCTGGACACTGGCGACGAGCAGGTCGCGCTCCTCGGGCAGGGCCCGGAAGAGCGCGTCGAGCAGGACGCGCAGCCTGTCGGGCGGGGCCTCGGCGCGCGAGGCGCTGATGGCGGTCTCGAAGGCGTCGCCCCACTCGCCGGTCGCCTCGATCACGGCCGTGTTCATGAGGTTGTCCTTAGACCCGAAGTGGTACCCGATGGAGGCCAGGTGCGCCCCGGACGCGGCGGCGATGTCGCGCGCCGTGGTCTTGCCGTAGCCCTTCTCCACCAGGCACTTCCTGGCGCCCGCCAGCAGGTCGTCGCGTTGGCTCATGTCCGTGATCCTAGCATTTGAACGCACGTACATATTGACACCTGATTTTGACGTACGTACGATCACGGCCATGAACCCTCAACGTGCCACCGCCCGTACGTGGGCCGGACTGGTCTGCCTGCTCATCCCGGCGCTGCTGGTGTCCATGGACATCTCGGTGCTCTTCGTCGCCGCGCCCGCCATCTCCGAGGCGCTCCAACCCACGTCCGCGCAGTGGCTGTGGATGATGGACGTCTACGGCTTCGTGCTGGCCGGACTCCTCGTCACCATGGGCGGCCTGGGCGACCGGATCGGCCGCAGGCGGCTGCTGCTCACCGGCGGGGTGCTCTTCGGCGCCGCGTCCGTGCTGCTGGCGCTGGCGCCCACGGCGGAGCTGTTCATCGCCGGGCGGGTCCTGCTGGGCGTGGCCGGGGCGACCCTGGCGCCCTCCACGCTCTCCCTGGTCCGCGACATGTTCACCGACCCCCGGCAGCGCGGTACGGCGGTCGGGGCCTGGACCATCGCCTTCACCGGCGGCGCGGTCGCCGGGCCGATCCTCGGCGGACTGCTCCTGGAGTTCTTCTGGTGGGGCTCGGTCTTCCTCGTCAACCTGCCGTTCATGGTCGTGCTGGTGGTGGCCGCGCCCCTGCTCGTCCCCGAGTCGCGCGACCCGGAGGCGTCCGGCTTCGACCTGCCGGGCGCGGTCCTCTCGCTCGCCGCCGTCCTCGGCCTGGTCCACGCGGTCAAACGCCTGGCCGAGCACGGGGCCGACCTCCACGCCCTCACCGCCCTGGCGGTCGGAGCGGCCCTCCTGGCGCTGTTCGTGCTCCGGCAGCGCCGCGCCACGCACCCGCTGATGGACGTCTCGCTCTTCGCCCGCCCCGCGTTCGCCGCCGCGGTCAGCGGCAACACCGTCGTGGCCTTCGCCGCCGGGGGGATGGGGCTCCTGACCTTCACCTTCCTCCAGACCGTGCACGGTCTGAGCCCGCTCCACGCGGCCCTGTGGGGGCTGCCGACGCTCCTGGGCACCGTTCTGGGGGCGACCCTGGCCGGCGCGGCCGCGCCCCGGGTCCGCCCCGGCGCGCTCATGGCGGTGGGGCTGGCGCTCGGCGCGGCGGGGTTCGCGGTCGTGGGCCTGGTGGACACCGACACACACCTGGTGGTGTTCCTCGGCGGCTACACCCTGCTGACCTCCGGAGTCGGCGTCGTCGCGACCCTGGCCAACACCCTGGTCCTGGCCACGGCACCCCGCGAGCGCGCCGGTGCCGCCGCGGGGATCTCCGAGACCAGCACCGAGTTCGGCGCCGCCCTGGGCATCGCGGTCCTGGGCACCGCGGCCGCCACCGTCTACCGCACGTCCGTGGCGGACGAGCTGCCCTCGGTGGACGGGGCCGCGGCCGAGACCGTCACGGGCGCCCTGGCCGCCGCCCCGGGGGCGCAGGACCCCGGGGCCCTGCTCGACGCGGCCTTCGCCGCCTACACGGCCGGGGTCAACACCGCCGCCCTCATCGGCGCGGGCGTCCTGGCCGCGGTCGCGCTCCTGGTCGCCGTCGCCCTGCGCAAGCTGCCCCCCGGGACCGGCGAGGAGTCCGGCGCACCGGCCCCGGCCGACGGCGCACCGGCCCGTCCGTGACCGGACCGCCGTCCTCACCGACCACGGCCCGCACCGGTGGCTGCCCGCACGGGTCGCGGACGACGCCGGGCCGGTGCGCCCGAGCCCCACGGGGCTGGGCGCACCGGCGCCCGTTCACCTCGGTGCGGTGTCGAGGTAGCTGGCGAAGCCCTCGGTCAGGGCGCACTCCCCGGCCGGGCGCTGCTCCAGGTGGCCGCCCTCCATGAGCTGGCTGACCGAGGCGTACTCCGCCTCTGGCGCCTCCACGACCCCCTCGGCGGGCACGAGCACCTGCTCGCCGCCGCCGGGCTGCTCGAAGTGCGGGGCGATCGGTCCCACCAGGGCGGTGAACTCCTCGGTCACCTCGTAGCAGTTGTAGTTGTGCTCGGGCCCGTCCGGCCAGGTGTTCAGCGAGTCCGGCGGTAGGGCGCGCTCTCCGTACCGCGCCCCCGCCGGGGCCAGGAACGTGCCCCGCGGGGACCCGAACCGGTCCAGCATCCACCCCTCGGGCAGGACCCGCAGCTCGGTCACCGGCTCGCCGTCCTCCACCACGAAGCCCATGTGGTCGGGGTAGTCCCAGCCCTCGGGTGTGGCCCAGCGGTCCAGGAACGCGACGGGGGTGAGACCGCCGAGCCGCTCGTACCCCTCCAGCAGCGCGCCGACCGGCCCGTCCTCGGGCAGGTCGGCGGGGCCCAGACGGCGGTCGCCGCACAGGTACCGCTCCAGGTCCTCCTCGCTCGGCGGCGGGTCGAGCACCGGACACCGTGCCTCCTGCGGTGCGAGGGGAGCCGACGGCGCGGGCGGCGCGGGCACCGCATGGGCGGGCTGGGCCGCCAGGAGCAGGGCCAGCGCTGTGCCGACCGTCACGGAAAGCTTCACGGGTGGGACTCCGTCCGTCCTCGGACACCCGGCACGGTGCCAGGCGCACTCAAGTAACTACGGAGTGCAGTCAACCATGGTCAGCGCGTCACGATCGGGGTTCCGGCCGAAAAGGCGGACGGCCGGACCCGCGCGGGTCCGGCCGTCGTGCGTGACGAGGGGGAGGGACTACTGGCGGCCCAGCGCCCGGTAGGTCCAGCCCGAGGCGCGCCAGTACGTGGGGTCGAGCGCGTTGCGCCCGTCCACGATGCGCTTGCGGGCCACCACCCCGGCCAGCTCCTCCGGGTTGGCCTCGCGGAACTCCGCCCACTCGGTGAGCAGCAGCACCACGTCGGCGCCGCGCGCCGCCGCCAGCATGGAGTCGGCGTAGTTCAGCTCCGGGTGCGCCTCGCGCGCCCGCTCCAGGGCCTGCGGGTCGTACACCGTCACCTGGGCGCCCAGGGAGGCGATGGTGGAGGCCACGTCCAGGGCGGGCGAGTCGCGGATGTCGTCGGAGTTGGGTTTGAACGCCGCGCCCAGAACGGTCACCGTGCGACCGGCGAAGCTCCCGCCGATCAGCTGGCGGGCGATGTCGATGGTGCGCGCGCGGCGGCGCTGGTTGATCGCGTCCACCTCGCGCAGGAAGGACAGCGCGGGCTCCACGCCCAGCTCGTCGGCGCGCGCCATGAACGCGCGGATGTCCTTGGGCAGGCAGCCGCCACCGAAGCCCAGGCCCGGCCCGAGGAACTTGCCGCCGATGCGGTCGTCGTAGGACAGCGCCTCGGCCAGCTGGATGACGTCGGCCCCGGCCACCTCCGACACCTCCGCCATGGCGTTGATGAAGGAGATCTTCGTGGCCAGGAAGGCGTTGGCCGACACCTTGACCAGCTCGGCGGTCTGGAGGTCGGTCAGCAGGAAGGGGACGCCGTCGTCGATCTGGCGCTGCCACAGGGCGCGCACGGCCTTCTCGACCCGGGGGGAGTCGGTGCCGATCACGATCCGGTTCGGGTGCAGGGTGTCCTCCACCCCGAAGCCCTCGCGCAGGAACTCCGGGCTCCACCCCAGCTCGGCCTCCTCGCCGGCGGGGGCCAGCGCGGACAGCCGCGCCGCCAGGGTCGCCGCGGTGCCCACGGGGACGGTGGAGCGGCCCACGACCACGGTGGGACGGGTCAGGTGCGGGGCCAGCTGGTCCACCGCTGCGTTGACGTAGCGCAGGTCGGCCGCGCCGGAGTCGTCGCGCTGCGGCGTGCCCACGCAGATCAGGTGCAGGTCGGCGAACTCCGCGGCCTCGATGAAGGAGGTCGTGAAGTGCAGGCGGCCGGTCCCCAGGTTCGCGGTGAGCAGCTCCTTGAGCCCGGGCTCGAAGAAGGGGACCCTGCCGGAGCGGAGCATGTCGATCTTGGCCTCGTCGACGTCGAGTCCCAGGACCTCGAACCCCATCTCGGCCAGGCAGGCCGCGGTGGTGGCACCCAGGTACCCGGTACCGATGACGGAGACGCGCATACGGTCCGCTTCGACCACTGGTGGTGTCCTTCCTCGCTTTCGTCCGCTCCCGTTTCGCTGGTTGTGCCCGCTGGAGGCGGTCAACACCCTGCTTGAGGGCAGAAAACGGACATTGTTCAGCCTACGGGTGTGCCCGGGGCGCGATGCATCACCTTACGCGCCGGGGCGTGGCGCACGACCGAACGCCGCGTGAACAGTCAGGCGCTCAGGTTACCGGTGGGTGCTGAGTATTGGCCACAGGGGCGCTTTCAGCGTCGGCGACCGAATCTCGGCCCGCGCCCGCCCCCGTCCAGGGGGGTCCACCCGCCGTTCTCACCGCGGCGGAAGGGCGTGGTCGTCCTGTCCGGGTCGTCCTCGAAGCCGCCGGGGTCGCCGCCCAGGCCGCCGTCGAACCCGGTGCCGGGGTCGTCAGCGAGGTGTGCCGGGGCCGGAACGTCGGGGACCGCGTCCGGGACCGTGTCGCCGACCGCCCCGCGCCGGTACTCCTCCCGGCTGGCGCGGGCCACGACCCGGCCGCCGGAGGGCGAGGCCCCCTCGCCCGCGGCACGCCACCGGACGGGCATCGCGGCGGAGAACAGCAGCAGAGTCCCCAGCGGCAGCGCCACGGCCAGGCCCGCGCCCGAGGGGTAGAGGAAGCTGTCCTCGTTCAACCAGGAGAGCGCCGCCTCCATGGACGAGGGGTGCGCGACCGGCCACAGGCTCAGCACGGTGAGCAGCGCCCCGCTGGCCCCGGCCACCAGCGGCGACAGCCGGGATGCCACCAGGTAGGCGCACACGGCTCCCAGCAGCCCCAGCACCACCGCCGACGACACCGTCGCCACGGTCACCTCACCCTCGGCGAACCGGGGGAGCAGGCCGGACGACCAGGCCGCGGCGACCCACAGCACAGGGGCCAGGGCGACGCCGCCGAGCAGGCCTACCAGGTGGTGCAGCACGGTGAATCCTTCCCTCGCGTCACCCGCAGACGTTCTCCTGAGCGGTCGAGACCGAGCCGGACTCCTCTCCGGCCGAGGGCTCCTCCTCCGGGGTGGCGTCCGCGGTCTGCGGGGCCTCGAACGCCGTGTAGTCGAATCCGATCACGATCTGGAGCTCACCGTCCAGGGCGGTGTCCTCGACCGTCTGGGAGCCCGGCATCATCCCGGCCACGTACTCGGCCGCGGCCGCGTCGCCCGGTCCGTGGCGCACCTGGGTGGTGGCGACGTCGAGGCTGCTCCAGTTCCGCGCCGGGGAGGTCACCTGGAACCCGGCCGCGGCCAGGTCGGCGTCCAGCCGCGCGCCCAGGCCGGCGGTGCCGATCCCGTTGAACACCTGGACCCGGATGTCGCCGGGTTGGAGCCCGGACCCGGCCTGCGCCTCCTCCTCGGGGGACTCGTCGACGGGCCGGTCGGCACGGACCGCGGCGAACAGGTCGCGGGCGGCGGGCTCGTCCCACAGCACGGCGACGTCGCCGCGCGGAGTCCAGTACTCCATGTCGGCGATGGGTACCTGCGTGAAGGTGACCTCGCCCATGTCCAGGTCGCGCATCTGGTACGCGAGCTCGTTGATGGTGCTGGTGTCCAGCCCCTGGTCCACGGTCACCGACGACAGGGCGCTGTCCAGGAAGTCGGTCAGTTTGGCCGGATCGGAGAGCGTCTCGGTGCTCATCGCCTGGTCGAGCATGGCGGACAGGACCTGCTGCTGGCGCTCGATCCGGTCCAGGTCGCCGCGCGAGGTGGCGCGGGTGCGGGAGAAGGCCAGGGCCTCGGTCCCGTCCACCCGGTGCGTGCCCGCCTCCATGTCCAGTTGGGCCTTGGGGTCGTGGATCGCCTCGGGCAAGCACACCTCGATGCCGCCCAGGGCGTCCACCACGTCCACGAAGCCGTTGAAGTCCACCTCGACGTAGTGGTCGATGCGCACGTCGGTCACCGACTCCACGGTCCGCACGGCCAGCTGCGGGCCGCCGTGGGCGTAGGCGGCGTTGATCTTGTCGGGGCCCTGGCCGGGGATGTCCACCCACAGGTCCCGGGGGATGCCGACGACGGTGAGCTGGTCGCGGTCGTGGTTGAGCCGCACCATCATCATGCTGTCGGAGCGCTGGCCCGGGGTGGAGCCCACGCTCAGGTCCTCCTGGGCCTCCGCGCTCATCTCGTCCCGGTTGTCGGAGCCGATCACCAGGAAGGTCAGGCCGCCGGTCTGCTCGGGACGGTCCTCCTCGGACAGGCCGCCGAACACGTCGAACCGGTTCAGGGCCCCCGACATCCACCCGGTGAGCGCCCACGAGGTGCCCGAGGCGAGCAGGACCAGCGCCGACAGCGCGCTCATCACCAGCAGGCCGGTGCGGCGCCGACGGGTGGCGGCGCTGGGCACGGTCACCCGGCCTGACCTGGGGGAGCGCTCGGGCGGGAGGGGCTGCGAGCGCTGGCGGCGGAACTCCTCCGGGGGCCCGTGCCGTCCCGCCCTGTCATCGCTCATCGGCGTCCCCGTCCCAACCGGTCAACGGTGTCCTTATCTCTAGGTTGTCACCCGATTCGCCGAAGCGCGCGAGATGTCGACCCCCGGCGTGTTGTCCTCCTCTTTGCCTGTCCGTCTCCTTGTTGTGACGCCGTGAACCGCGCGGGGGTTCGGTGCGAACGGTGCCGTCCTGAGCCGTATCCGGTACCACCACGTGACCGAAATCGCGGTCCGGTGCGGTGACAGATCGGCACCAGCATCCTGGTGATCGTCACCTGCGGCGGTGTCGGCGTCTGGACGCTCATCGACCTGATCATGATCATCGTCGGCTCGTTCGAGGACGCCGGGGGCAGGCCCGTCAAGAACCAGGGCTGAGGCACCGCGGCCCGGCCCGGCGGGCTCGCGCCGGGCCGGGGCCGCAGCGGGCGTGCAGTACCGTTGACGCGCGTACGACACGCTCCTACGCAGTCCCGACACGTCTTGACCCTGGGAAGTGCCCGTGTCCTGGCCGCCTGTCTCCGTCGTCATGCCCGTACTCAACGAAGAGCGCCACCTCGCCGCCGCGGTGGAGCACGTCCTCGCCCAGGACTACCCGGGCGAACTGGAGGTCGTGCTCGGGGTCGGACCCTCCTCGGACCGCACCCGCGAGGTCGCCGACGGGATCGCCGCCGCCGACCCGCGCGTCAAGGTGGTGGACAACCCCACGGGGAGGACCCCCTCCGGGCTCAACGCCGCCATCGGAGCCTCCTCGAACGACATCGTCGCCCGCATCGACGGGCACGCGATGATGCCCTCGGACTACCTGCGGGTGGCCGTGGAGACGCTCCGCGAGACCGGCGCCGACAACGTCGGCGGGATCATGGCCGCCGAGGGCACGACCCCCTGGGAGAGGGCGGTCGCCGCCGCCATGACCTCCAAGGTGGGCGTGGGCAACGCGCGCTTCCACACCGGCGGCGAGGGCGGTCCGGCAGACACCGTGTACCTGGGCGTCTTCCGGCGTTCGGCGCTGGAGCGGGTCGGCGGCTACGACGAGGCGTTCCTGCGGGCCCAGGACTGGGAGATGAACCACCGCATCCGCACCACCGGCGGCACGGTGTGGTTCCAGCCGCGCATGCGGGTCTCCTACCGCCCCCGGCGCAACGCGCGCCTGCTCGCCAAGCAGTACTTCCACTACGGCCGCTGGCGCAGGGTGGTCTCCCGCCAGCACAAGGGCACCATCAACCTGCGCTACCTGGCCCCGCCCGTCGCCCTGGCCGGTGTGGTCGTCGGTCTGGTCGGCGGCTTCTTCCTCTGGCCGCTGTTCCTGGTCCCGGCCGCCTACCTGGCGCTGGTCACCGCCGCGTCGGTGCCGCTCGGCCGCGGCCTGCCCGCCGCCAGCCTGCCGATGATCCCGTTCGCGCTGGCCACCATGCACATGTCGTGGGGCGCCGGGTTCATCACCAGCCCGCCCGGACTCGGCTCGGACTCGCGCACGGCGCAGGCCGCCCGGGCCTGAGGCGCCCTCACCCCGGCCGTTTCCGGCCCCGGCCCTCCCTCGTGCCGGAGAGGGCCTTCTGCTAAGCAGTGGGAAGAGGGACAGGGAACGGAAAGTGGGCGTCATGGACGACTTGCGCGGTGACCAGGCCGTGTGGCGGTTCGACGGTGAGACGGTCGCGATCAGGTACGAGACCCAGGGCTGGTCCAGGGATCCACTGCTCACACGGATCGGCCAGCTCGAACTCCCGGTCGCCGCGATCGCCGAGGTCGACTTCCAGCCCGGCGCGGGCCGCAGGAAGGGATGGGTGCTGCAACTGCGCCTGCACGAGCGGACCGACCCCTACGCGGCGGTCGGCGCGATGCTCAAGGAGAAGTCCCAGCCCTTCCGGCTCACCGGCCAGGCCAGCGGCGAACTGGTCGCCGAGTACCTGGCCGACCAGATCCGGTTCGCCGCCGGACAGCACACCGATCCGCCCGCGCCCGACACGGCCACACGCCTGGTGCCCCGGCTTCCCCTGCACATCCAGACCGCTGAGGGCACCGCGACCATGGACGGCGACGGCGTGCGCCTGACCTGGTCCGGCGCCGAGGCGAGCGGGCGCAAGCGCAAGGCTCAGCGCCGGGAGTACGGCATCAGCGAGATCACCGGCGCCGAATGGGTGCCCTCCGACGGCTGGGAGTGGGGCTACCTGCGGGTGACCACCGGGAGAAGCGCCAGCGAGGGCTCCGGCAAACCCAAGCAGGACCTCGACGTCCTTCTCGCCTACGTGGGGGCCCAGCGGTACGACACCTTGCTCATGGCCGCCACCATCACCGCCCACGTGTGGGCGCGGGGGAGGCCGGGCCCCGGCGACGGTGGGAAGCGCGACGCGGCCAGCAGGCTCCGGGACCCGCGATGGTGGCTGGACACGGCGGCGAGGTCGGTGGACCAGCTCAGGGCCCTGCCGGTCGGCTCCGGCACGAAGGACACCGGACGGGGACCGGACCCGGAGGCCGCGGCCGCCCCGGGTGAGGCGGCCGGAGGTGCCGACACCGAGTGGATCTTCCGGCAGATCGAGAGTCTGGGCGAGCTGCACGCCAGGGGCCTGCTCACCGACGAGGAGTTCTCCGCCAAGAAGGCCGAACTCCTCGGCCGGATCTGAGGCGTCGGCCCGGCCCCGTGCCCCGCCGGTGTGGTCCTGTCGGCGGGGTCGGCGGGGTGCGGTCCGGCTCAGGGCCTGCCGGAAGCGCCGCCCTTGAGCGCGGACACCGTCCCGGGGACGTCGTCCACCACGACCGCGTCCATCCCCGCCTCGGCGAACCGCGCCGCGTCCACGGGGTCCGGGCACCAGGAGACGACCTCGATCCCCGCCCGGTGCGCCAGGTCCACGGTGTACTCCACCGACCGGCGATCGGGTCGGGGCGCGTCGCCGGACAGACCGAACGAGCGCGCGTCGATCGCCACCACCGGGCACCCCATCCCGGCGGCGCCCGCCACGGCCTGGTCCAGCGGGTTGCGCACGAACGGCATCCACGCCGTGGGCACCGACGGAACCTCCTCGCGGACGGCGAGCAGGACGCCCGGGTCGAAGGAGCAGACGAACATCCGGCGACGTCCGGCCTCCCCGCGCAGGTACGGCAGGAGAAGCGAGACCGTCCGGCGCGAGGGCGCGTCGACCGCGTCCTCCATCACCGACTTGACGTCCACGTCCAGGCCCACCCCGGCCGGGATCGCGGACAGGCCCTCCTCCAGGCCGATCAGCCCGGCCTCGGCGCACTCGCGCGCGGTCAGCTCCACGATCGCGCGACCGTCGTCCAGGGCGGCGTTGTGGTGGAGGACCAGCGCGTCGTCGGCGGTGCGGCGCACGTCGATCTCGATCCAGTGCGCCCCGGCCCGCGCCGCCGCGGCGTAGGACTCCGCCGTGTTCTCCCGGGCGCCGTCCACCACGCCGCGCCCCGCGCCGCGGTGCCCGACCACCTCGGTCGCCTCGAAGACCCGGTTCACGCGTCCGCCCCCGACAGGGCGGCCCGCTCGCGTTCGCGGCGCAGTAGCGTCTCGGCGATCTCCACGTCGCCCGGGTTCGTCACCTTGATGTTCGCCTCCTCGCCCGGCACGATCCGCACCTCCTCCTCCGGCAGGTACCGCAGCACCACGCCGCAGTCGTCGGTGGCCACCAGGTCCGGGTCGGCCGCGGCCAGCTCGTAGGCGCGGCGGACCACACCGAGCCGGAAGCCCTGCGGAGTCTGCATCCTGCGCAGCTCCGCGCGCGGGGGGACCTGCGCGATCACCTCGCCGCCGGAGCGGCCGGGCGCCACCCGCACCACGGTGTCGGCGCTGGGCACCGCGACCCCGACCGCGCCCGCCTCCTCCAGCGCGGCCACGCACGCGCTGATGGTGGCCGGGCTCACGAGCGGGCGCGCGGCGTCGTGCAGCAGTGCCAGGTCGGTGTCGGCTGCGCCGACCATCGCGGCCAGGGCGGCGAGGGAGGTGCCGGTGCGGGTCGCGCCGCCGGGGAGGACGGCGGTGACCTTGGTGAACCCGGCCGCGTCGACGATCTCCCGGACCCGGTCCAGGTACTCCTCGACCATGAGCACGACGATCTCGTCGACGTCCGGGCACGCCTCGAAGGCGGCGATCGCGTGCTCCAGGATGGGCCGACCCTCCAGGGGCAGTAGCTGCTTGGGCGCGGGCGCGCCCATCCGCGCGCCCACCCCTCCGGCCAGAACCGCCGCGATCACGCGCGGACGCATGGCTCCACCTCTTCCGTCGTCCACGGCCGCCGTCCACAGCGGCCGGATGCCCCTGGTGCGCCCGGTCGCGTTCGGGTTTCCTGGATGTACGGGGGGTTCCCGGGACCCGCCGACACCGTGCTGCCCAACGGCAACGCGCTGCCCAACGGCAACGCGCTGCCCAACGGCAACGCGCTGCCCGACGACAACCGTGCCGCTCACCGACACCGTGCTGCCCGCGGTCCCGCGGCCCGGCGCGGCCCGGTGCGCTCCCGGCCGAGGCTAGCCGACAGCCCGCCGCACCGCGCCTTCGCCCGGCGCCCCGCCCCGCCCGCCCCGTCCCGGCACACCCCGAACAGCCTTTCCCCGTGCGGAGACCACCCTGCCCAACCCCCCAGCGCCTCCGCCCCACCCCGCCCCACAACACCACTTCTGTCGGGTTCGGCACCCGGTCCGGCGCCCCCGTCCGACGGCCCCTCCGCCCGGTGCGACGCCCGGTCCCACAAGGCACTCCGCCCTCCGCACGCCGCTCCCGGCGTCCCTGGGCGAAGGCACAAAACACGCATTGGTGACAGGTGGGGTGGCACAGCCCGTCGTTCGCGGCGGTAACCTATGGACGCCTGTATGGCGTGCCCGGCGCCGACCTCCTCCCAGAAGCGGTCGTTGAACCGGGCGCGGTCCGTGACATCCCCCGGTCGCCCGGACACGCTCCCCCGTTTCGGTACGCCGTACGGGGTGGACCGCGTATGTCGGCCGGTGCGCACAGGCGAATTACGAGCACGCCCGTCCGGTCTCAGCGTGGACCGGACGAGACATCAACCCTTGGAGGTGGCGGTGGCGTCAAGGGCGCTGGCCGTCTGGGAGCACCGGAAGGTCGTCGGCCTCCTGGTCCGGCGCGACCTGAAGGTCAAGTACCAGCAGTCCGTACTGGGGTACGCGTGGACGATGTTGGAGCCGCTGGCTCTGACGGGGGTCTACTTCGTCGTCTTCGGCCTCATCCTCAACGCGCAACGGGGTATGCCGGAGGGGGCCCCTGGCGGCTTCCTGCTGTTCCTCGTGGCGGGGATCCTGCCGTGGAACACCTTCGGGGCGATCCTGTCCGAGGCGCCCCGCGCGATGATCACGCACGCCAAGCTGATCACCACCATGAAGGTGCCGCGGGAGATCTTCCCCATCGCCACGGTCGGCACGAAGCTGGCCGAGTACCTGCTCACCTGGCCCGTGCTGATCCTCTTCGTGATCTTCCTCGGCGGCAGGCCCTCGTGGGAGGGCGTGCTGCTGTGGCTGCCGCTGGCCGTCGTGCTCCAGTTCGCCTTCGGGCTGGGCCTCACCCTCTTCCTGTCCGCGGTCAACGTGCTGCTGCGCGACGTCGAGCGCCTGGTGCGCATCGCCTCCCGCATCCTGTTCTACGGCTCGGCGATCCTCTTCCCGGCCGCGATGGTGCTCGACTCCGCCGCGGTCCCCGAGTGGGCGAAGACACTCTTCCAGCTCAACCCGCTGCTGGGTATCTTCGAGATGCACCGTGCCGTGTGGTTCGCCGGGTTCGAGAGCCTCACCCCGAGCACGCTCGCGTTGACCTCGTCGGTGGTCGGTTCGATTCTCATGCTGATCATCGGATACTGGACGTTCCGCCGTCTGGAGATGTCCGTCCTGAAGGAGCTGTGATGGCGCACACGACCTACGGCGCCGGGACCACCACCGGGCCGGTCATCGAGGCCAAGGGCCTCGGCGTCAAGTTCGCCGTGAACCGCCGGCGCAAGCGCAGCCTGCGCGAGATGTTCATCCACGGCACCAAGCGCGACCCCAACGCCGAGGGCGACGAGTTCTGGCCGCTGCGCGACGTCACGTTCGACATCGGGCGCGGCGAGTGCGTGGGCATCGTGGGCAAGAACGGCACCGGCAAGTCGACCCTGCTCAAGCTGATCGCCGGGGTGCTCATCCCCGACGAGGGCGAGGTGCACGTCCACGGCAAGGTCGCCCCCCTGCTGGAGCTGCGCGCCGGGTTCAACGACAACCTGACCGGCCGCGAGAACGTGTACCTGGTCGGCTCCCTGCACGGGATGACCGAGAAGCAGATCGACGAACGCTTCGACGAGATC
The DNA here is from genome assembly GCF_965343085.1 of Nocardiopsis synnemataformans. Taxonomy (NCBI): domain Bacteria; kingdom Bacillati; phylum Actinomycetota; class Actinomycetes; order Streptosporangiales; family Nocardiopsidaceae; genus Nocardiopsis; species Nocardiopsis synnemataformans. The sequence continues at coordinate 37,583 of NZ_CBDRFA010000010.1, forward strand.
GTCGACTTCGCCGAGATCAAGTCCAAGTTCGTGGACACCCCGGTGCGCCACTACTCCAGCGGCATGAAGGTGCGGCTCGGCTTCGCGCTGATCTCCCAGCTGGAGCACCCGATCATGCTGGTCGACGAGGTGCTCGCGGTCGGCGACAAGGCCTTCAAGCGCAAGTGCTACGAGGCCATCGACCGCATGCTGGCCAACCAGCGCACGATGGTCCTGGTGTCGCACAACGAGAAGGACCTGCGCCGGTTCTGCAACCGCGGGCTCTACGTCAAGGGCGGCGGGCTCGCCCTGGACACCGACATCGACGCCGCGCTCGCCGCCTACAACGACGACACCCAGGCGGAGATCGACGAGCGCAAGAAGCGCGACGAGGACAAGAAGAAGCGCGCCGAGGAGAAGGCCAGGAAGGCCGCCGAGGCCGACAACGGCGGCGGAGCGGACGGCGACGGCGGCCAGGCCGCCTGAGAACCGTCCGGATCCGCCCGGCCCTCCCGCCGAGCGCACTGACGCACTGACGCGCACCACCGGAGTCCTGTCCGGCGGTGCGCGTCTCGCGTGTCACCACATGTCCGGACAGGGCCCCGCGCCCCCGGCCGCGCCACGGCGATCCGCGCGTGTGTCAGTGATTGAATCGTTACACGGAGTGAGGAACGGTGTCTCTCAGCAGAGCTGGGAGGGGACACGTCCATGGCCCACAGCGGCACCGTGGCGCGGCTGGCCGCGCGGATGCTGGAACGCAGACACGTCACCCGCGCCGGGGTGGCCCGGATCAGCGTCCTGGGGGCCGTCGGCGCGGCGGTCTGGTTCTCCCGGGCCGACACGGTCGGCGGCCTGGCGGGCTCGGCCTTCCTCGGCGCGGTCCTGTTCTGCGACGCGGTCCGCGAGCGCATGCGGGCCGACCGGCGCGACGCCCTCACCCTGTGGCTCGTGGCGATGCTGTCGCAGCTGCGCGAGTACGCGGTCTACCTCGGCCTGGCGGCGGGCGCCGTGGCCGCCGGGACCGGCGGGGCCTGGGGGTGGGCCGCGGGCGCGCTGGTCGCCCTGGCCCTGCGCGACTCGCTCCTGGCGTCCGGATCCGCTCCGGCCGACCCGGGGCAGGGGTCGGGCCGAAGGAGACCCCCGCCGTCCGCCCAGCGGCCCGCTGGCGGCCTCCTGGGGGGTCTGGCGCCCCGCCCGCCCCAGGAATCCCGCACCAGCGACCCCGGACTGACCGCGCGGCTGTTCGGCGCCACTGTGGTGGACGGCACAACGGGCGGCTCGCGTCCGACCCGTGCCCCCGCCGGAGCCTCCGCGAACGGAACGGCCGTGAACGGGCCCGCGGTGAACGGAATCCGCGCGAACGGGGCTGAGGTGAACGGGGCTGAGGTGAACGGGGCCGTCAGACGCGGGGCCCCCTTGTACGGAAGCTCTGAGGAAGGGACCTCACCGAACGGCGTCTCTCCGAACGGGACCTCCCCGAACGGGGCCTCTGCCGGGGACCGCGCCGACGGCCGGACCGATGACCGGACCGACGACCGCGCCACAGACGGCCGCGTCGACCGTCCCGTCCCCTCGCCGCTGCGCCGGATCACGGACTTCCCCCAACCCGTGCGCTTCCTGGCCATCGCGGTGACAGCCACGCTCTGGGACGCGCGCGTCGCCTTCGTCACCCTCGTCGTCGGCTGCGTCGTCGCGGCCACCGCCCAACTCGCCGATCCCGCCCGGAGCCGACGGTGAACGTGAGCGCCGCGCACGGGGGCCCGGACCGGGACCAGTACGACCCGATCCGTCCCGACCTGCGGTTTCTTCGTGATGACAGTCACATGGCGCTCCTGCTCGGCCGGATCGCCCCCGGGGGAGCGCCGCCGCTGCTCACCGCGCTCACCGGGCTCCTGGTCGTCGGAACGCTCCTCGCGGCAGGCCACGGACGGCTGGCAGGCATTACCCTGTTCGCACCGGTCGCTGCCCTGCTACTGTCCGGACTGGCCTCGGGCCATCCCCACGACGGACGGTTCGACTGGCTCGTGCCACCCGTCCTGCGCGTCACCGAGTACGGATACCTGGCGGTCCTGGGGCTGGCGTCCGGTGTACCGGGTCCCCTGGTGTTCGTACTCTTGGTGGCGGTCGCCTGTCACCACGGCGACGACGTGGCCCGTCCCGCGGTCGGCTCGGCCCGTCCCGAAGGGGTGCGCGCCGCGGCCCTCGGCTGGGACGGCCGCATGCTCGTCATCGCGGTCGGAGGAGCGCTGCACGCGCTCGCCCCCGCCTACGGCATACTCGCCGGATACCTGGCGGTGCTGCTCGTCCGCGAGGCCGTGCGCACCTGGAGCGCGACACCGGTGGCCGACGTGCGCGCCAGCGCCGCCCCCGGCGACGGCGGCACGGGCCAGGGGGATCCGCGGATCCCCCGACCAGGCCACGCAGACGGGGGCCAACCGGCCGCCGGAACGAACGGGGAGGCGTGAGAGCCCTCCCCGACTAAGGAGGAACACGCCCTCATGCTCGGAATGGTTCTCGCCGCAGGCGCGGGGCGCCGTCTACGCCCCTACACCGACACCCTGCCCAAGGCCCTGGTGCCCGTCGACGGTGAGACGACCATCATGGACATCTCGCTGCGCAACCTGGCGGCGGCCGGGCTGACCGACGTCGTCGTCGTGGTCGGCTACCGCGCGGAGGCGGTCGAGGCGCGCAAGGAGGCCCTGGAGGAGCGCCACGGCGTCAAGCTCACCCTCAGCCACAACGACAAGGCCGAGGAGTGGAACAACGCCTACTCCCTGTGGACCGCGCGCGAGTTCTTCTCCGAGGGCGTCCTCCTCGTCAACGGCGACACGGTTCACCCCGTGAGCGTCGAGGAAACGCTACTCGCCGCACGGGGACCGGAACTCCTCCTCGCGGTGGACAGCGTCAAAAGCCTCGCTGACGAGGAGATGAAGGTGACCCTCGACGAGGAGGGCCACCTGCGCACGATCACCAAGCTCATGGACCCGGCCACCGCCGCGGGCGAGTACATCGGCGCCACCCTCATCGAGGGCTCCCTGGACGCCCGTCTCGCCGACGCCCTCAAGACCACCTGGGAGCGCGACCCGCAGCTGTACTACGAGGACGGCTACCAGGAGCTGGTCAACCGCGGCGAGAAGGTCGCCGTGGCGCCGATCGGCGAGGTGGACTGGGTCGAGGTCGACAACCACGACGACCTGGCCAAGGCGAGGGAGATCGCATGCCGCTACTAGCCCGCATGCTCCCCTCCCCGCTGGCGATCGACGTGCGCCGGGGAGCCGTCGCCTCCCTCGGGACGCTGCTCGCCGACCGCAGGATCGCCACCGAGGGCCGCATCGCCGTGGCCGTCGGCCCGGGCCAGGGGGCGCAGATCGCCTCCGAGCTGGACCTGCCCAACTGCGAGGTCTTCCACGTCGAGGAGGGCACCGTCGACGCGGCGACCGAGCTGGGCAAGAGGCTCCGCTCGGGCGCCTACGAGGCGGTCGCCGGGATCGGCGGCGGCAAGACCATCGACGTGACCAAGTTCGCCGCCACCATGGCGGGGATCCCCATGGTGGCCGTGGCCACCAACCTCGCGCACGACGGCATCGCCTCGCCGGTCAGCTCGCTGGAGCACGAGGGCGGCAAGCCCTCCATCGGCGTGACCATGCCCATCGCCGTGGTCATCGACGTCGACTACGTCCGGGCGGCCCCCTCGCACCTGGTGCGCTCGGGCATCGGCGACGTGGTCAGCAACATCTCCGCCATCGAGGACTGGGAGCTGGCGGGCCGGGTCAACGGCGAGCCGGTGGACGGGATGGCCGTCACCTTCGCCAGGGTCGCGGCCGAGGCGGTCCTGCACCGCCCGGACTCGGTGGAGTCCGAGGCCTTCCTCACGGTGCTCGCCGAGGGCCTGGTGCTCTCGGGGATGGCCATGTCGGTGGCCGGGTCCAGCCGCCCCGCCAGCGGCGCGTGCCACGAGATCCTGCACGCGGTCACCCAGCTCCACCCGGGCACCAGCAACCACGGCGAGCTCGCCGGGCTGGGCGCGCTGTACGCGTCCTTCCTGCGGGTGCGGCACCTGGACTGGTCGGAGGCGCGGATGGGCGAGATCCGCGACTGCCTGATCCGCCACGAGCTGCCCGTCGTGCCCTCCGACGTCGGACTCGACGAGGCGGAGTTCGCACGGGCGGTGGTCCACGCCCCGGACACCCGTCCGGGCCGGTTCACCATCCTGGAGCACCTGAACCTCTCCGAGGACGAGATCGGACGGAGCGTCAAGGACTATGTCGAAGCCGTCGGTCGCTGAGGTCCGCGCGGGCGGCCAGCCCGTCGGCATCAAGGAGAGGACGAACGAGGAGCACTGGGCGGGCCGCCTCTACATGCGCGACCTGTCCCCGTACCTGACCACGTTCTTCGTCCGGCTCGGCGTCCCCCCGAACCCGATCACCTACCTGATGATGGCCTTCGGCGTGCTCGCCGGGGTCGTGGTCGCCTTCGGCGGCCTGTGGTCGGCGATCGTGGCGGCGCTGTTCGTGCAGGTGTACCTGCTGCTGGACTGCTCCGACGGAGAGGTGGCCCGCTACACCGGCCGCACCAGCGTGGCCGGGATCTACCTGGACCGGATCGGCCACTACGTGTCCGAGATCGCACTCCTCATCGGACTGGGCGTGCGTGCCCAGGGCGAGTGGGAGCCGGGCGGCTGGGTGATCCTGGGCATGGCCGCGGCGATCGGCGTGGCGCTCATCAAGGCCGAGACCGACAACGTGGTGGTGGCGCGCGCCAAGGCGGGCCTGCCGGAGAAGGTCTCGGACGAGGCGATGCGTCCGCGCTCGTCCGGGCTGAGCCTGGCCCGCCGCCTGGCCTCGGCGCTGAAGGTGCACCGCCTCATCCAGGCCGTGGAGCTGTCCCTGATCGTCGTGGTGGCGGCCGTGGTGGACGCCTTCCTCGGCGACCTGACGGCCACCCGGATCCTGGTGGCGGCGTGCGCGGCGGTGGGCGTGCTGATGAGCTTCGCGCACTTCGTGAGCGTGCTCGCCTCGCGTCGCCTCGAATAGCACGGACAGTTCGGGCGTCCCCGCCCCGAACCGGGGCGGAGCGACACGAACAACGCTCCGGTGACGTTGACGTCACGAACGGGGCCGTGCAGGTTACCCTGTCCACGGTCCCGTCCACCTTCCCTTTATTCTTTCGTTAGTCTGTTTCTGCGAGTGTTGGTCATGTGTCAACCTTCCAGAAACACGTCATCCACTGAACGGTCGCAGCCATGGCCACACCCGTGATTCCGTCCTCGCCGAGCCCGGAGAAGCCTGAGATGACGGTCTCCCCAGCGCCCAGAGCCGAACGGAGCCGCCCCCAGGTGTCCGCGCCCACCCTGTCCTGCGTCCTGCTGACGATGGGCAACCGTCCCGCCGAGCTGCGCCGTGCCATCACCAGCGTGTTCGAGCAGGAGGACGCGGACGTCGAGGTCGTGGTCGTCGGCAACGGCGCGGACCTGCCGGAGCTGCCCGAGGGCGTCACGCGGGTGCGCCTGCCGGAGAACGTGGGCATCCCCGAGGGACGCAACCACGGTGTGCGCGCGACCAGCGGCGACATCGTCCTCTTCCTGGACGACGACGGCTGGTACCGGTCCACGGACCTGGCCCGCCACGTGCGCGAGCGCTTCGCCGCCGACCCGTCGCTGGGCGCGCTGTCCTTCCGTATCGCCGACCCCGACGGCGGCCCCGACCAGCGCCGCCACGTGCCGCGCCTGCGTGTGGGCGACTCCCGGAAGTCGAGCGTGGTGACCACGTTCCTGGGCGGGGCGTGCGCGATCCGGCGCACCGCCTTCGAGGCCGGGGGCGGCCTGCCGGGCGACTTCTTCTACGCGCACGAGGAGACCGACCTCGCCTGGCGGATCATGGACGCGGGCTACGGGATCGAGTACGACGCCGACGCGGTGATGTACCACCCGGCGGTGGCGCCGACCCGGCACGAGGACTTCTACCGGCTCAACGCCCGCAACCGGGTGTGGCTGGCCCGCCGCAACCTGCCCTGGCCCCTCGCCGCGGCCTACCTCGGCACCTGGGTCGGGCTGACCGTGCTGCGCGAGCGCGACCGCGGCGCGCTGCGCTCGTGGTTCGCGGGCTTCCGGGAGGGCTGGCGCGAGGAGGCCGGTCCGCGCACCCCGATCAGCTGGTCGACCGCGTGGAGGATGACCCGCGCCGGACGCCCGCCGATCATCTGACCTCCCGCCCGGCCCCGGCGACGGGCCGGGCGCCGCCCCCGGGACACCGGTACGCCGGTCCCGCCCGTGAGCCAGCCCGGGACGCCGGTGGAACGGGGCAGGATTCTGGTGACACCACAGCGGCTCCCGGATTCGAAGGCGGGGCGACAGCCATGTCCGAGCAGCCTCTGGTCCAGGCGTCCGAGCACCCGATCGTTCCGCGCCCGGTCCCCAACCCGGCCGCCCTGCGCGAGGCCGTGGCGCGTATCACCCCCTCCCGGCTCAGGGAGTTCGACCGTCGGCTCGTGGAGGCCAGCACCAGCGCCCAGACGGGGCAGACGCTGGGGCCCCTGTGGCTGTTCTGCCGTTCGTGGGCCCAGTTCGTGGAGATCCACAGACATCCCGACGTGGCACGCAGGCACGAGGAGCTGCTGGCCATGGTGGAACAGGGCCATCCGGACACGCGGGAGGCGGCCTCGGAGATCTCCCGCATCCTGGCCTGGGCCGACGCGGGGCTCGACGAGTGAGCGCGTGGTCCTGGTGCTTCGAGCCCTCCGACCTGGCTGAGGGGCTGCCGGTCGGCGCGGTGGCGTAGATCGAACGGCTGGCGTCGGAGCTGGCGGCCATGGGAGCCGAAGCCGACCAGGTGGGACATCCGCAGGACCGTTCGGGAGGGCTACGTGAGTTCCCCCTGGGAAACGGCGTCGGGTCCTTCTCGTTCCTGGTGGCGCACCATCTACGGGAGATCGTGATCGTGCGGGTCACACTGTGGCCGCACAAGGCGTGACGGAGGGGCCGGCGCGGTAGCCGGTCCGGCCACAGCAGAGCACAGCACGGCAGAGCCCTCGCGCGACCGCGCGAGGGCTCTGCCGTGTTCGGGTGGTGGCCGCGGTCTCGTTCCGGCGTCCGAAAACTGTTGCCGCTTGACAATAGTTGCCTCTGTCGGCATTGTTTACGGTTGGGAAGCCCGCCCCCGGGGCGCTGGCTGCCCCGGACAGGGCGGGGACGCCGAGGTTCCACCCACACGTGGTGCCGGGCCGACCGTCTGATCCGCACCAGTGGCTCAGGCCGTACGGAAGTTCGTCTGGTCGGAGCTGTCGGAGTGTTCTTCGGCGCGGCTCGCCGCCTCGCGGAAGGACACGAGCCCTTCCATGAGCATCACCCGCTTCCGCGGGGGCATGCGGGCGATGACCTCGTGGAGCTCCGCCTCCCTGCGGGCTCTCAGGTCGCGCAGGAAGGACCGGCCGCTCTCGCTCAGCCAGAGCCTCAGCTCACGACGGCTGTTGGGACTCGGCGTCCGGGTCACGAAGCCGACCGCCTGGAGGCGGTCGCACAGCCGGCTCACGGACGGAGGGGTGGAACCCAGGCGCTCGGTCACAGTACGCAGGTTCACGCCGTCCTCCTCCTCAAGGATGAAGAGGACCTTGAGCTGCGGAGGAGAGACCGGTGAGGAGGCGACCTCACGGCCGCGCCCCCAGAGCACTTCCATGAGTTCGGTGACGGTGGATGCCGCACGGGCTGCCTCGGCTGTCGGTTCCTGTGATTCAGGACTCACTTTCCACTCTCACACATCGCGTCTGTGAGCCGTACCCGTCCGCGAGTCGGAAACCGGGTATCTCTACGACCATAACGGAACGCCCCGTTCCGTGCCCGCCGACCGTACCCGTGCCGGTGCGCGGGGTACTTCTCCAATCGGCACAGAAAACGCAGGTCGAGCCAGTGAACATATTCGAGACCGTAGCGCGGTCCCTTCGTGAGGCCCAGCCGCACGGGCTCATGGCGGTCCTCCGTGAGGCTCTCGCTGAGGACTACGCGGCGGCGTCCGCCGAACTCTTCCTCGCCGACTACGGACTCAAGGTACTCTGCCACGTCCCCGATCCGCCCGACGAGTGCGCGGGGGAGCACTCCGTCTTCAACAGTGTCGTGGGCAGGGTCTTCGGCGCGCAGGAGACCTTCGTCGAGGACAGCTTCGGGTCCGAGGCCGTGACCGTCCACCTTCCGGTGAGCGCCCGCGGCGACCGGCTGGGCGTGCTCACCGTCGAGTTGAAGGCGGACGGCTACTCCGCCGAGGTGCTCGCCCAGCTGGAGCAGGTCGCCGACGTGCTCGGGCACGAGCTCCTCGTCGCCGAGCGCGACACCGACGTCTACCGGGCGCTGCGCCGCAGGGACCGCCTCACCCTGGCCGCCGAGGTCCAGTGGGACCTGCTGCCGGGCCGGGGCTTCGAGTGCCCCGAGTACAGTATCGGCGCCCAGCTGGAGCCGGCCTACTCCATACGGGGTGACAACTTCGACTGGTCGGCCGCGCCGGACCAGCTCATCCTGGGCATCACCAACGGCATGGGCGAGGGCATCGACGCCTCGCTCCTGACCAGCCTGGCGGTCAACGCCCTGCGCAACGCCCGCCGCGGCGGGATCCCGCTCGCCGACCAGGTGGCCCTCGCCGACAAGGCCGTCTACTCCCACTACCGGGGAGAGCGCTACCTGGACGTCCTCCTGCTCGGCTTCGACCTGGCCACCGGCGAGGTGCAGGCGGTCGACGCCGGCTCGCCCCTCCTCTACCGCCTGCGCGGCGACCGGGTCGAACAGCTGCCCTTCGAGGCCCAGCTGCCCATGGGCATGGCGGAGGACACCGTGTACACCGCGGAGAGCTTCAGGGTCGAGCCCGGCGACCGGCTGGTGTTCGTCAGCGACGGGGTGTTCGACGCCCGGGGCGCCTCCGAGGAGGAGACCTTCGGCAGCCGGGCCCTGTCCCGGGCCATCCTGGCCACCAGGCTGGTGCCCAGCGCCTCCGTCCCCCAGGAGGTCCTGCGCCACCTGGCCGAGTACCGGGGCGAGCACGAGTCCGTCGACGACGCGCTGGTGGTCTGCCTGGACTGGAGGGGACGGACAGAACAGGCGTAGGCGCGGTGCCGCGCCCACGGTCCGGTGCGCACCGTGTCCCATTTCCACCCGTCCTCCGTCTGGTAGACAATTGCCACGCGGCAACAACGTAGGACCTACCCCTTACAGCGACATGCAGTGACCACGAGGAGATGTATGACTGACGGAGCATCCGACCACTCCGGGTCGGGCGCGCGGATCGTGTCCGCCTTCCTCCGGCGCCGCAGGGAGCAGATCGCCCAGCGGTGGGCCGACCTCCCCCTCTTCCAGACGGTGTTCACCGTCACCCGGGACGAGGCCGTCGAGGCCTGTCACGCGGTCGTCGACTCCCTCGCGGTGGTCGCCGACAGCGGACGCGTCGACGACCTGGAGGCCCCGGGCTTCCACCCCGTCCGCGAACAGCTCGTCGCGATGACCGCCTCGCGGACGAGGTCGGGCCTGTCCATCGCCCAGGTCGACCGCGAGGTCGGCGTCCTGGGCGAGACCGCGATGGAGCTGCTGGTCGCGGAGGCCCCCGGGACCGGCTCCGAGGAGCTGTGCGAGATCCGCCTCCAGCTCGCCACGCTGTTCGCCACCCTGCGGGTCATGGTCGTCGAGAGCATGCTCCAGGAGAACCAGGAGATCATCCAGCGCCAGCGCCAGCAGCTCCTGGAGATGGCGACCCCGGTCGTCAAGCTCTGGGACCGCCTCGTCGCCGTGCCGCTCATCGGCATGCTCGACAGCGCACGCAGCCAGGTGGTGATGGAGAACCTCCTGGAGGCCATCGTCGAGCACAAGGCCACCATCGCCATCCTGGACATCACCGGTGTGTCGACGGTGGACTCGCTCGTGGCGCAGCACCTCATGAAGACCGTCGCCTCGGCGCGGCTCATGGGCGCGGAGTGCGTGATCTCCGGCATCCGCCCCGCCATCGCCCAGACCATCGTCCAGCTCGGCCTGGACCTGGGCCCGGTCACCACGCGGGCCAGTCTGGCCGACGCGCTGGAGTGGGCGCTGGAGCGCCGCCAGCACAACGCGCCGTCCATGCAGGGTTCCTGAGAGCTGATCGGACAGGTACGTGACTAGTCCTCCCACCATCCCCGTCCTCGACCTCGGCGGGCTGCTGCTCGTGAGCATCCAGGGCGAACTCCCCGACGAGGCCGCGGTCGACCTCCAAAACGACGTGACCGCCGCGGTGGCCGACACCGGTTCGCGCGGGCTCATCATCGACATCAGCTCGCTCGACATGGTCGACTCCTTCCTCGCGCGCGTCCTCGCCGAGGTGGCGGCCTCCTCCCGGCTCCTCGCGGCCAGGACCGTCCTGGTCGGCATGCGTCCGGCGGTGGCCATCACCCTGGTCGAACTGGGCCTGACCCTGCCGGGTATGGACACCGCCCGTACGGTCACCGAGGCGGCGGCCAGCTTCGGGGTCACCATCGAGCGGAAGGAACGGCCGGAACGGGGCGCGACGTGAGCCAGGCCTCCGCGGAGCCGATCCGCGTGCCCATCCGCAGGGACACCGACCTGACGGCGGTCCGCCAACAGGTGCGCGCCCTGGCACAGCAGACCGGATTCGGCCTGGTCCAACAGACCAAGCTCGTGACCGCGGCCAGTGAGCTGGCCCGCAACACACTCCTGCACGGCGGGGGCGGATCCACCGAGATCCGCGTCGTCCACGGCCGGACCGGGCAGGGCGTGTGCGTGTCCTTCGTCGACTCCGGGCCGGGGATCCCCGACGTGGACACGGCCCTGACCGACGGCTACTCCACCGCGGGCGGCCTGGGCATGGGCCTGAGCGGCTCCAAACGCCTCGTGCAGGAGTTCGAGATCCAGAACCTCCCCGAGGGAGGGACCAGGGTCACCATCACCTCCTGGGCCGATCCCTACGGGCGCGGAGCCCGATGACCAGGGTCTGGGACCTGGCGGTCACCGACGCCACGCGCGTGCCCGACGCGGCCAGGACCGCACGGAGCGCCGCGCGCGGCGTCGGCCTGGACGGGGCCGCGGCGGATGCCGCGGCCCTCACCGCGTCCGAACTGGCGACCAACATGTGCAGGTACGCGGGCGGGGGTCGCTTCGTGGCGGAGGAGGCCCGGGCCCCCTGGGGGGAGGCCCGGGGCCTGCAGATCCTCGCGCTGGACCACGGTCCCGGCATCCCCGACGTCCCGCGCGCCATGGAGGACGGCTTCTCCACCGCGGCGGACTCCCTGGGTGCGGGGCTCGGCGCCTGCGCGCGCGCCGCCGACTTCTTCGAGGTCCAGAGCGCCCCCGGAAGGGGGACCGTCGCGGTGGCCCGGTTCGCCCGGCCCGCCGACCGCGCCCTGTTCGGCGCACGCGCGGCCATGGGAGGGATGCACCTGCCCCTGGGCGGAGACAGGTTCTCCGGCGACGCCCTGGCCTTCCACGGCGGCGGAGGCCTGCGCACGGTCATGCTCGCGGACGGGCTCGGGCACGGTGAGGCCGCCGCGGAGGCCGCCGACGCGGCCACGCGCTTCGTGACCGGGAGCAGGGGCGGGGCCCCCGACGCGCTGCTGCGCGGACTGCACGAGGCGCTGCGCCGCACGCGCGGCGCGGCCGTCGCGATCGCCGCGGTGGACGAGTCCCGGGGCCGCCTCACCTTCTGCGGGGTCGGCAACATCGGCGCGCGCCTGTACCGGGACGGGCGTTGGGAGACGCTGCTCTCCCAACCCGGGATCGTGGGGGCCTTCTCCCTGCGAACACCGGCCCCGGCACTGCGCGCGTGGTCGCCGGGCGACATGCTCGTCCTGCACAGCGACGGGCTGCCGGGGCGCTGGAAGCCCGAGGGCACCGAACGGCTGCGCGGCCACGACGCGGCGGTCGCGGCCGGAGCGGTGTTCCGGGACTCGGGCAGCGCGGCCCGTCCGCTGCGCGACGACACCAGCGTCGCCGTGGTCACGCACACCGTACGCCCTGACGGGGGAGGACGATGACGCAACCGCTGCTCGACCTGCGGGTCCGCGGCGCGGTCGACGCGGCGCTGGCCCGTGCGGCCATGGCGCGCGTGCTCGGTGCCGCGCGCGCCGGGGACGAGGCCGAACTGGAGTTCCTGGACGGCGCCTCCTCGTGGGCGCTGCGCGCGGCCGGACCCGGCGTTCCGGCCGCGCTGGCGGTGGAGTTGTCCGAGGACGGGCTCGCCCTGCGCGCCACCGTCCGCGACGGCTCGGGGGAGAGCCGGTGGGAGTCCGAGCTGTCCCTCTCCGAGCCCCTCGACGCGGGGGCCGCGGCGGCCGGGGCTCCGGAGGGAGCCGACGCCGAACTCCTGGCGGCGGAGCTGCTGCGCGTCTCCGAGCGCGCGGGGAGGGCGGCCGCCGTCGCGGCCGAGCGCGCACGCGAGCTGGAATGGCACCAGCGCGAGCTGGAGGAGACCAACCAGGGCGTGCTCGCCCTGCACGCCGAGCTCGCCGAGGCCAGCGACGAGCAGCAGAGGCTCCTGGCGGCCGAGCGGTCGGCCCGGGACCAGGCGGAGGCCGCCCGCAACAGGCTCACGTTCCTCTCCACGGCCAGCGCGAGGCTCATGACCTCCCTGAACCAGTCGGAGATCTTCGCCCGCCTCCATGACCTGCTCGTACCCGGGCACGCGGACGCCGTCGAGGTGTGGCTCACCGGTGAGGACGGCGGCCTGTGCGCCTCCGACGGGCGTGAGACGGCCGTGCCGGGCACGGTGCTCCTGGCCGCGGCCCGGCGGCGGCCCACGGACGCCCTGGCCGAGGAGGGGCAGCTGGCCCTCCCGCTGCTCACGGGCTCGGGGCTGCTCGGGGTGCTGCTGCTGCGCCGCGCCGGCCCCCCGGACGCCGACGACGAGGTCCTGCTGGTCGAGCTCGCGGGGCGGGTGGCGGCGTCGCTGGACAACGCGCGCCGCTTCGAGCGCGAGCGCGACACGGCGGCCACCCTCCAGCGCGCCATGCTCACCGAGCTGCCCGAGACTCCGGGCATGGAGCTGACGGCCCGCTACCTGCCCGCCACGCGCGGGATGAACGTGGGCGGCGACTGGTACGACGTCTTCTCGCGGGGCGACGGCGAGTTCATCGGCGTGATCGGCGACGTCACCGGACACGGCATCCACGCCGCGGTGATGATGGGCCAGCTGCGCACGGCCCTGCGCGCGTACGCGTTGGAGGAGCGCAGCCCGGCCGTGCTGTTGGAGCGCCTGCACCGGCTGCTGGGCCACCTCGAACCGGACCTGTTCGCGACCGCCGTCATCGTGCGCTTCCGGCCGGGGGACCCCGAGGTGGTGATGGCCGGAGCCGGGCACCCGCCGCCGTTGTGGCGGGACGGCGAGGGCACGGCCCAGGCGGTGCGGCTCCCGTCCGGCGGCATGCTCGGCCTGCCGGTGGAGCTGTCCTACACCGACCACACCGTCGAGCTGCCGCCGGGCGCCGCGCTGCTGCTGTACAGCGACGGCCTGATCGAGCGGCGCGGTGAGTCCATCGACGACGGGATCGCGCGCCTGGTGGAGGGCTTCGGCGGGCCACCGTACTGGCGGGGCGGCCCGGACCAGGCAGCCGACGACCTGCTGGACGCCATGGTCAAGTACCAGGACTGCGACGACGACGTCTGCCTGCTGGTCTTCCTCGCCGCCGAGCGGGACACCCCGCGGGCGGACGGGTAGCGGCCCGGTCCCGCACACGCCGAGGGCCGGGCACCTCTTCGGTGCCCGGCCCCTTCGGGCGCGTCAGGCCGCGGATCAGACCTCGGTGACGGTCTCGTCGTACTCCAGGCGCGGCAGGCGGTCGAACCACGCGTCCGGGCCCGGCCTGCCGATGTTCATGACCACCAGGGGCCGCAGCGTGGAGTCCTCGCCGAAGAACTCGCGGCGCACGCCCTCGGCGTCGAAGCCGGTCATCGGTCCGGCCGCCAGGCCGGCGGCGCGCACGCCCAGGAGCAGGTAGCCGATCTGGAGGAAGGCGTTCTGCAGGGCCATGCTCTCGCGGGCCTCGACGGGCATCCCGGAGAAGTTGTCCCGGGCGTCGGGCGCGACGGGGAAGGTCTTCGGGAAGTGCTCGTGGAAGTCGGAGTCCGCGGACAGGATCAGGGTGAGCGGCGCCGTCGAGGTCTTGGGGGCGTTGTTGCCCGCCATGTGCGGCACGAGGCGCTCACGGGCCGAGGCCGAGCGCACCACGGTGACCCGCAGCGGCTGGTTGTTCATGGCGGTCGGCCCGTACTTGACCAGGTCGTGGATCGCGCGGACCTGCTCCTCGGTCACCGGCTCGTCGGTGAAGCTGTTCGCGGTACGCGCGTCCCGGAAGAGCAGGTCCTGGGCCGCCTTGTCGAGAACCAGGGCGTCAGTCATGTGTTTCCTCGTCGTGCTCGTGGGGTGGCGGGGGGCCGTGCGGAGTCGGCTCCGACAGGGACCACAACACTTGTTGACGAGGAAGATATTTCTTGGAGAGTTAGAAGTGGGGTCAATCACGCACGGGAGTGCGCTGGCGACTCCGCGGGGGCGGCACGACGGGCAGAGGTTCGCCGGAGGCCTCGTCCGCCCACGCCTCCAGGCGCTTGACGAACAGGCGCGCCTGGACCGGCCAGTGGAAGGAGGTCCGCGCGATCCGGTGCCCGGTGCTCGCCAGGTTCCGGCGCAGCTCCTCGTCCCGGCGCAGCCGCAGCACCGACTCCGCCGCGGCCGACACGTCCCCGAACGGCACCACCAGGCCCGACGGGCCCTCGGGGCGGCCGGTCACCAGCTCCTGCGCCATCGGGTTGGGCGTGGTCACCACCGGAAGGCCGTGCGCCATGTACTCCACGACCTTGGTCGGCATCGAGTGCCGGTAGTTGGGCGTGTCGTGCAGCAGGCTCAGCCCCGCCATGGCGCCCGCGCAGATCCGCAGCGCACGGTCGTTGGGCACGAACCCGTACCAGTTGAGGACGTCCTCCTGCTGGGCCTCGCGCAGCAGCGGCCGCACCCCGGCGTCGGCGCCGCCGATCACCTCCAGGCGCACACCGTGCGGGCGCAGCATGCGCCCCAGCTCCACCAGTTCGCGCGCGCCGCGCGCCTCGGACACCTGGCCCAGGTACACGATCCGGTCGTCGCCCGGTTCGCGCGCCGGGAACTCCGGCACGTCGGTGGTGTTGGGCACCACCGGGTGCTCCAGGCGGAACCGGGAGCGGTACCCCTCCTCGGCCAGCAGCAGCCGCATCCGCCGCTCCGCGTGCCGCTCGAAGGAGCGCACCACCGCGCCCAGCGGGCGCCGCAGCGCCCGGGGCACCCACGCCTTGGTGAGCAGGGCCGCGGCCGTGTCCTCGTGCACGTCCCACACCGTCACCGGGCGCCTGGGCGGCAGGGCCAGCAGGAGTTCGGGGTCGTGGAAGAGCAGCAGGTCGGCCATGGGCGCCTGCTCGGCGAGCACCGCGCGGGCGGCGCGCAGCGAGGCGAGCCGTTCGCGCCCCGAGGCGCGCGGCACGTCCACCGAGCGCAGTTCCGACCACGGGGTCACCCCGCACTCGCGGAACGGCGCCACATAGGTCACGGTGTGTCCGGCGTCCAGCAGGGCGCGGATCTGCCGGTGCAGGATCCGTGCGTCCTCCGGATGGTGCACCACCGTGGCCACGAGCGCGTGCATCGAGTTCACCAGACCTCTCGAAAAATGCCCCAGCCTTGAGACTGGGAAGGAACCCGGGCAAGCAACCCCGGCTTTCCGTGTTCTGGCTTACACATATCTTTCCCTGGTGTAAGTTCTGCTTCATGCGGACGGCGTACAAGTGCCGGGCCTACCCGGACCCCGAGCAAGCGGCCCAGTTGGGCCGCACGTTCGGCTGCGTGCGCCTGGTGTGGAACAAGACCCTCGCCGACCGCCACACCGCCTATCACCAGCGGGGTGAGAAGACCTCGTACCAGCAGACCGACGCGGCGCTGACCCAGTGGAAGAAGACCGAAGACCTGGCGTTCCTGTCCGAGGTGTCCTCGGTCCCGTTGCAGCAGACCCTGCGCCACCAACACAGCGCGTTCGCGAACTTCTTCGCCGGGCATGCCAAGTACCCGCGATTCAAGTCCCGCAATGGGAGACAGTCGGCGCACTACACCCGCAGCGCGTTTCGCATACGCGACGGCCAACTCTTTCTGGCCAAGCAGGAAGCGCCGCTTCACCTGGCCTGGTCCTTCGACGACGTCGGCCTCGCCTTGCTGAACCCGACCACGGTCATCGTCTCCCGTGAGGCGGACGGGCGCTGGTACGTCGCCTTCGCCGTGGAGACCACCGATCCCGAACCCGCCCCGCACACCGGACACGAGATCGGCCTCGACCTGGGTGTGAAGGACTTCGCGGTCACCTCCGACGGGGAGAAGATCGCCAACCCCCGCCACCTGGAGCGCAAAGCCAGGAACCTGGCCCGCTACCAGCGGCGCATGGCCCGCAAGCGGCGCGGGTCGGCCAACCGGCGCAAGGCCAAGGCCAAGGTCGCCGCCGCCCACCGCAAGGTCCGCCACGCCCGGAACGATTTCCTGCACAAGACCACCACACGGCTGGTCCGCGACCATGGCCTGGTCGCGATCGAGGACCTCAACGTCGCGGGCATGGTCACCAACCGGCGTCTCGCGCGCGCCATCTCCGACTGCGGGTGGGGCGAGTTCCGCCGCCAGCTGGAGTACAAGTGCGAGCGGGCCGGTCGCACCCTGGTGGTGATCGACCGGTGGTTTCCCTCCAGCAAGACCTGCTCGACGTGCGGGTACCTGCTGGCCACGCTTTCCCTGGGCACCCGGCACTGGACGTGCCCTGCCTGCCGCACCCGACACGATCGGGACGTCAACGCGGCCAAGAACACCCTTGCGGCTGGTCGAGTCGCAGCCAGGGAGAACCCTGGTGATGCCCGTGGAGCTGGTGTCAGACGGCAAGGGTCCTCCCTTCCGCAGTCGGCGACGAAGCGGGAAACCGCTGTCGTGAGGCAGTCCGCGTCAGCGGAACCGTCCTGAAGGGGCGGTTGGACTTCCCCGCCTTCAGGCGGGGGAGAAAGACAACTACCTGTGTCGCCGTCTGAGCTCTTGTGCGTTCAGTGAAGCCTCGTCCGCCCCTCCCGGGGCGGTGTCAGCTCTTCGCCACGGTATTCAGCGGGGGAGACGCGCCGAGGAAAGCCCGGTGGCCGCACGGGGTGCAGCGGGTGAACCTTCGGTCAGGGGAAGGTGAACGCCGAAAGGCACGCCGATGGACGGGGGTGTGCGTCCGGATCGGCGTGCCTGGCGGGCGGGGTTCCTCAGGTCACAGGACCTGGAAGCCCTCGCGCGTGACGTGGCGCCGCACCTGCGAGGGGACCGCGGGGTCCGTCTCGGGGTCGGGGCGGCGCAGCACGCCCCGGGTGTCCAGGAGCAGCCGCGCGTACTCCTCCAGCCGCTTGGGCCGGTACTCGGCGTGGTCGGTGAGCAGGATGGTCAGGTCGGCCTCGGCCAGGGCGCGGTCCAGGTCGGTGGACCTGGGCACGTCCACGTCGTCGACCTGCCAGGACTCCACGTGCGGGTCGTGGTAGGTCAGCGTGGCGCCCTTGGCTGCCAGCTTGCGCGCGACCGGTCGGGCCGGGGACTCGCGCTGGTCGGCGATGTCGGCCTTGTAGGTGACGCCCAGCAGCAGCACCTTGGAGCGCGACAGCGCCAGGCCGGAGTCGTTGAGCAGCTCCTGCGCCCGCTGGATGACGTAGGAGGGCATGCGGCCGTTGATCTCCTGGGCCAGCTCCACGAACCGGAACGGGTAGCCGAGGGTCTTGACCTTGTACGACAGGTAGTTCGGGTCGATGGGGATGCAGTGGCCGCCCACGCCCGGGCCCGGGTAGAAGGCCTGGAAGCCGAACGGCTTGGTGGCCGCCGCGGCGATGGAGTCCCACAGGTCCACGCCCAGCTCCTGGCAGAAGATGGCCATCTCGTTGACCAGGGCGATGTTGACGTGGCGGTAGGTGTTCTCCAGCAGCTTGGCCATCTCCGCCTCGCGGGTGCCGCGCGCCCGCACCACCGTGTTCACGAAGGCGCCGTAGAAGTCCGCCGCGGCCTCCCCGCACTCCGGCGTCAGGCCGCCGACCACCTTGGGCGTGTTGGCCACGCCGAAGGTCGGGTTGCCCGGGTCGATGCGCTCGGGCGAGAAGGCCAGGTGGAAGTCGGCGCCCGCGACCAGGCCGGACTTCTCCAGCAGCGGGCGGACGACCTCCTCGGTGGTGCCGGGGTAGGTGGTCGACTCCAGGATCACCAGGGTGCCGGGCTGCAACTGGGCGGCGATCGTCTCGGCCGCGGACGTGACCGCGCCCAGGTCGGGGCCGCCCTCGGCCGACAGCGGCGTGGGCACGCAGATCACGATGGTGCGCGTGGCGGCCAGGCAGGCCGGGTCGGTGGTCGCGGTGAAACCGCGGTCCAGCATCCCGCGGACGTCCTCCGCGGAGAGGTCGTCCACGTGCGACACGGCGTTGTTGAGCCCGGCGACGACGCGGTCGCTCACGTCCAGACCGGTGACCTTCAGGCCAGCGGACACGGCTTCGGCCGCCAGCGGCAGGCCGACGTAGCCGAGGCCGAGAACGACGAGGTCGCTGACCGCACCGGCGGACTGCTCGGAGACAAGGGCTGGGTTGGAGGCTGCGGCATCCACTTCGTGGTCACACTCGCATTCATCTCGTGAACGGGCGTAAATAGCGGGGAGTGCCATTGCTCAGTGCGTTGGACGTCCGAGTGTAGGCACGTGTTGTCCACGCTTACGGGTTCTGGCCTGGTTCGGTCATTTCTCGAATCCGAACCCGATACGCCTGGTTGTAGCGGTATGCGGCCTCGGCCCAGGTGCGGTCAGCGCCGACGAGGCTGCGACCTGCACTGCCGTAGGAGATCCGCTTTTCACGACTGTAAGCGAGTTTTGTCAGCACATCGGCTAGAGTCGCCGATTCGCCCGCCGGAATTAACTCTCCGGTCACTCCCGGTTCCACGATCTCTCGCAACGCGGGAAGATCACTGGCCACCACCGGAAGTCCGCCCGCCATGGCCTCCACGGGTTTGAGCGGGGTGACCAGACGGCACACCCGCTCGTCGCGCCGCGGCACCGCGAACACGTCCAGGGCGGCGTGGTGGTCGCGCACCCGCGCGGCCGGGACCCGGCCGGTGAAGTGCGCGGCCCCCTCCAGGCCCAGCGAGTCGGCCACGGAGCGCAGCGCGGGCAGCTCGGGCCCGTCCCCCACCACCAGGGCGTGCGCCGCCTCCCCGCGTTCGCGCATCAGGGCCACCGCCTCCAGCAGCGTGTCCAGGCCCTCGTAGCCGAAACAGCTGGTGGTGGTGCCCACCACGAAGTCCTCGCCGCCGATCCCCAGTTCCGCGCGCACCCCGGCGCCCGAGGGCAGCGGGGCCAGGAAGGAGGTGTCCACCGCGTTGGGCACCACCAGCAGGCGCTCGCGCGGCACGCCGCGCGCCTCGATGTCGGCGCGCATCGCCTCGCCCAGGGTCACCACCAGGTCGGCGGCCAGCATGCACTCGGTCTCGCTCGCGCGCTCGGCCCGGTAGAAGGCGTCGTCCACGCTGCGCGAGGGGTCGCGTGAGAGCCACGACTCCTCCAGGAAGCCCCGCACCTCGTACACCACCGGCAGGCCGAACCTGCGGCCCAGCTCCAGGGCCAGGCGGGCGTTGTGGTGGTTGCTCGCGGCGTGCAGCACGTCGGGCCGCAGCGCCTCCACCAGCTCCGACCCCAGCCGCACCCCCGCGGCCAGCTCCCGCTCGGCGTCGGCGGGCGCCGTCCAGGGGAGCAGCCGGTGGTAGGGGACGCCGTCCACCCGCACCAGCGTGCGGGGGTCGGGCACCCCCTTGACCAGCGGGTACCCCGCCCTGGTGACCACGTGCACGTCCATCCCGGCCTCGCGCTGGGCGACCGCGATCTTGTGGGTGCGCTGGGTGTAGCCCGCGTTGGTGTGCGGCAGCGCGTTGGTCACCAGATGCAGCACCCGCAGACCCGCCCCGGGTGACGCCGGATCCCCGGCCACACGCCACCGTTCACCCTCCGACGCCTCCGGTCGCCGAGCGTTCACCGTGGCGTCGGACGGCGTTCGTGGATCGCGGGTTAACGTGATGGCGTGACGGTCAGGCGACGTGGACGGGGGCGTGGCGACAGCGCGTCCCGTGGCCAGGGCCGTCCGGTACTCCGCGGCCTCCCGGAGAGCGCCTTCCGGAAGCTGTTCGACCAGCTCCCGGGCGGTGGCCGCGTCTCCCGCCGCCAGGCAGGCCGCCACCAGGCGGCCCACCCGGCGGGGGGAGGCACCGCTCGCCGCGGCGAGCACCGCCTCGCGGGCGTCCGCGCGCCGGCCCTGGTCCCACAGGGCGTAGGCGCGGGCCCGGCCGCCCGCCCGGGAGGCCAGGGCGCGCACCGCGCGCCTCGGCGGACCGGGCGTCAGCCGCAGCGCCAGCAGCGGCAGCCGGGCCGGTTCGGCCCGCAGGTGTCGCCAGGCCAACGAGAGGGTGAACGTCGCCGCCCGCGGCCAGCGGGTGCGCGGACGCGGAACCTGGGATTCGGAAGCTTGGGTGTCATGCACGGTCAGTCACACAACCACGCGGACGTGACCGTACGGTGACACCACGGCGACACGGACGGGACGGCTCGGGCAAGGAACGCCGCCGAACCACACCAGCCCCGCCGGTCACGGCGGGAACACCACCCCAACAGAAGGAAACGTGAGAGCCGTGGCAACGAGTGCCCCCCTGGGGAGCCAGGACACCGGGATCGTGCACGTCGTCGGCGCGCGCCCCAACTTCGTCAAGGCAGCGCCCGTCGTCTCCGCCCTGCGCGGACGCGGCGCCCACCAGGCGGTCGTGCACACCGGCCAGCACTACGACGACCGCATGTCCGCCGTGTTCTTCCGCGACCTGGGCCTGCCCACCCCCGACGTCGACCTCGGCGTCGGCTCGGGCTCCCACGCCGCCCAGACCGCCGCGCTCATGGTGGGCCTGGAACAGGAGTTCACCGAGCGCCGGCCCGGCATGGTGGTCGTCTACGGCGACGTCAACTCCACCGTGGCCGCGGCCCTGGTCGCCGCCAAGCTGCACGTCCCCGTCGCCCACGTGGAGGCGGGACTGCGCTCCTTCGACAACACCATGCCCGAGGAGATCAACCGCCGGGTCACCGACCAGCTCAGCGACGTGTGCTTCGCCACCAGCCCGGAGGCCGTCGGCCACCTGGCCGCCGAGGGCGTCCCGCCCTCCCGCGTCCACCTGGTCGGCAACCCCATGATCGACACCCTCCTGGGCAACCTCGGCCGCTTCGACGCCGACGCCCTGCGCGAGCGCCTCGACCTGCCCGAGCGCTACGTCGCCGCCACCCTGCACCGGCCCGCGAACGTGGACGACCCCGACACCGTCGCCCGCCTCGCCGCGCGCCTGCACGAGATCGCCGACCTCGCCGACGTGGTCATGCCCGTGCACCCGCGCGGCAAGGCCGCCTTCGACCGGGCAGGGCTCGGCGACCACCCGCGCGTGCGGCTCC
The DNA here is from genome assembly GCF_965343085.1 of Nocardiopsis synnemataformans. NCBI lineage: Bacteria > Bacillati > Actinomycetota > Actinomycetes > Streptosporangiales > Nocardiopsidaceae > Nocardiopsis > Nocardiopsis synnemataformans. The sequence goes on from NZ_CBDRFA010000010.1 coordinate 59,036, forward strand.
TCGAACCCCTGGGCTACCTCGACTTCGTCGCGCTCACCCGCGGGGCCGCCGCCGTGGTCACCGACTCCGGAGGCGTCCAGGAGGAGACCACGATCCTCGGCGTCCCCTGCCTGACCCTGCGCCCCAACACCGAGCGCCCCGTCACCATCACCCACGGCACCAACCAGCTCGTCACGGAGGCCGACCTCCTCCAGGCCGTCACCAAGGTCCTGCACGGGCAGAACCCGGAGCGGATCGGCGACACCCCGCCCCTGTGGGACGGCCGCGCCGGGGAGCGCATCGCCTCCGTGCTCACCCAGTGGTCGAGGTGAACCCGATGACACACGAACACCGCGCACCCGTTCCCGCACCCAGGAACGCCAGCGCACGGGAACGCGCCGTACGGGGCGCGGTCCCGGTCCAGGCACGCGGGGTCCGCCGGAGAGCGACCCCGATTCCCCCGCAGCGGTCCAGGTGATCCACCATGGCACACGTCCCTCCATCCGTCCCGCACCCCAGAGGCCCCGCCGGGCCCGCGACACGCCTGGCCAAGGGCATCCGCACCCGGCCGGGCGCGCGCAGGGTGCACCGCACGTCGCAGTCGGACCCGACGCACGGCGCGGTGGTTTCGCCGAACCGAACCGAACACAAGGTGGCAGACCGTGAAACGGCGTGAACAGAGCCAGACCGAACAGCTCCGGCAGGCGCTGGCCGAGCGCGAGGCCCAGCTCCAGGAGGCGCGCACCCGGCTCGCCGCGCTGGAGGGCTCCACCTCGCTCCAGGTGGGCAAGGCGCTCACGGCCGCCGCGAAGCGCCCCGGCCGGTCCCTGGTCAAACTTCCCCGTGACCTCTACCGCCTCTGGCGCAGCAGCGGCACCACCCGGCACACCGAGCGCCGCCGCGGCGGCGCCGAGCCGGTCCGCTCCTTCGACGCCGAGCGCCAGGAGTCGCGCCTGCTCACCGGCCTGACCGGCGGCAGGGAGGACCTGCTGGTCGCCGCCACGGTCGTCGGCCCCTCCATCGCGGAGGCGATCGACCCCTACGTGCGCTCGGTGCCCCTGCGCCCGCACGACGCCCAGATCGTCATGGACGGCGTCGACGTGGACCTGGTCCTGGTCTCGGCCTCGGCCGCCGCCCCCGGGTCGCCGTGGGCGCACGTGGGCGACCCCGCGGCCGCCGACCGCACCCGCGCCCTGCACTGGGTGCTGGAGTCCGCCGCCTCCCGAGGCATCCCCACGGTGCTGCTCGACGACGTCCCCTCGCCGCCCGCCCTGCGCGAACTGGGCTTCGACAGGGTCCACCGGGGCGACGCCGGGGTCCCCCTGCACCTGTTCAACCCCGTTGCCGCCGATCTGACGCCCGGTCCCGAGGCGGTGTTCGTGCGCGTCCACCGCGAGGAGCCCGTCCCCGACGTCCTCGCCGAGCTGGGCGCGGGCGTGGTGGAGGCCGACTCCCGTGGCCTGGCCGACGCCCTGCGCGCCGCCAACGTCGCCGTCGTCGCGCCCCTGACCGCCGAGGAGGCCCGGCTGCACCGCCGCGCCTGGGCCTGCGGCACCCGCGCGGTCACCGCGGGGGAGGGCCTGGCCGTCACGGTGCCGCGCATGCGCGCCGAGGAGCCCACCGCGGCCGAGCAGCGGGGCATGCTCCGCCAGGTCTTCCTGCGCGAGGCCACCCCGGTGCGCCTCGCCCAGATCCTGGACGGCCTGGACTTCCCGCCCGGCACCCCCGGCCCGGAACTGCCGCTGCGCGGCCGCTCCGTGGCCGTCCTGGCCGACCCGGGGGGGGAGGCCGACGCCGACCGGCTCGCCGACGACCTGCTGGCCGCCGCGCTCAGGCCGGCCGAGGTGGTCGTGCCCGGCGCGGCCTCCCGCCTGCCCGGGGTCCAGCGGCTGCGCGCCGAGGGCGTCACCGTGCGCACGGTGCGCTTCAGCGCCCCGGACACCCCCGAGGAACTCACCCGCGACGAGCCCGGCGCCCGCGCCGGGGAGCCCTGGGCCGCCCTGGCCGAGCGCGCCACCGCGCCGTGGTCGCACCTGTGGACCGCTCCGGTCGGCCGCAGACGCCTGGCCGACCTGGTGTGCGCCGTGGAGTGCACGGACGCCGACGCGGTCGGTACCGTCGACGCGGCGGTCCCCGAACCGGGCGAGCACGGTTTCTTCGACCGTCCGGACACCGCGGACCGTCAGTACGTCTTCGTCAGCGCGGTCGTGCCGGAACTGGTCCGCACCACGCTGCTGAGGCGCGGCTGGGACCCGGCGGAGTGGAACCGCCGCGGCACCCGGCTCCTGGCCCTGGGCCCCGACCACGGGACGGGCGACGACGCGGAGGACCCCGTGTCCGACGCGGCGGATGCCTCGACCGGCGCCGTCGGATGAGCCGTACGGGCAACGAGAAAGCATCCGAAGGGAAGAACGTGAGCACACCGCCTCCGCGCGCACTCCTGTACGGGGACGTGGACCTCAACATCATCGACGGTTCCGCGGTCTGGGCGCAGTCGATGGCGCAGGCCCTGGCCGCCGCCGGATGCGAGGTGACCCTGCTGCTGAAGGCGCCCGTGCGCACCGACCGGCTCACCGAGCCCCTCACCAGGGTGCCCGGGGTCCGGCTGCTGCGGCCCTACGAGGACAAGGCGCTGCCCGACCTGGGGCCGAGGGGGCTCACCCCGGAGCAGGCCGTCACCCTGATGACCAGGCACCACGAGCGCAAGCCCTTCGACCTCGTGGTCGTGCGCGGGCGCCGCCTGGCCGGGCTGGCCGCGCAGGAGGAGGCGCTGGCGGGCCGCCTGTGGACCTACCTGACCGACTTCCCGCACAGCGTGGGGGAGCTGTCCGCGACCGCCACCGCCGAGCTCACCGAGATCGCGCTGGCCTCGCGGTTCCTGCTCTGCCAGACCGAGGAGCTGCGCGCCTTCCTGGAGTCGACGGTGCCCGCCGCCTGCGGCCGGTCGGTCCTGTTCCCGCCCGTGGTGGTCGTCCCCGAGGACGTGCGCGCCGACGGCGGGACCCAGGCCCGCGCCCGCCTGGCCTACACCGGCAAGTTCGCGCCGCGCTGGAACACCCTGGAGATGACCGAGCTGCCCGCCGAGCTGGCGCGGCGCGGGGTGGACGCCGAACTGGTGATGATCGGCGACAAGATCCACGCCGAACCCGCCGACTGGGCCAAGAACATGCGCAGGGCCCTGGAGGACACCCCGAACGTGGACTGGCGCGGCGGGATGTCGCGCGCCGAGGCGCTCCGCCAGGCCGCCGAGTGCGGCTTCGGGCTGTCCTGGCGCGACCCGTCCATGGACGCCAGCCTGGAGCTGTCCACCAAGGTGCTGGAGCTGGGCGCGCTCGGCCTGCCGGTGGTGCTCAACCGCACGCCCATGCACGAGGCCATGCTGGGCGCCGACTACCCGTTGTTCGCCGGGACCGACGTCGCCTCGGTCGCCGACGCGGTGGCCCGCGCCCACGGCGACCGCGCTGTCTACGCGGACGCCGCCGCGCGCTGCCGCGACGCCGCGGCCGACCACACCCTGGAGCGGGCCGCCGAGCGGCTGCGCGGCTACCTCGCCGACGCCCTGCCCCCCGTCCCCGAGGGCGCCGACCCCGAGCGGCCGCTCAAGGTGGTCATCGCCGGGCACGACATGAAGTTCTTCACGCGTCTGGCCGAGTACCTGGACTCGCTGCCCGGCCTCGACGTGCGCATGGACGAGTGGGAGGGGCTGGGCACCCACGACCAGTACCGTTCCCGGGAGCTGGCCGCCTGGGCCGACGTGGTGATCTGCGAGTGGTGCGGGCCCAACGCGCTGTTCTACTCCAAGTGGAAGCGCCCCGACCAGCGGCTCATCGTGCGGCTGCACCGCTTCGAGCTCTACGCGGAGTGGCCCCGCAAGCTGGACATCGACAAGGTCGACGCGGTGGTGTGCGTGAGCCCCCACTACGCCGACCTGACCCGCGAGCTCACCGGATGGCCCGCCGGGAAGGTGGTCGTGGTCCCCAACTGGGTGGACGACGAGCAGCTGGGCCGCCCCAAGCTCCCCGGGGCCGAGTACTCCCTGGGCATGGTCGGCATCGCGCCCTCGCGCAAGCGGCTGGACCGGGGCCTGGACGTCCTCGCCGAGCTGCGGCGCATGGACCCGCGGTACACGCTGTCGGTCAAGACCAAGCAGCCGTGGGAGTACTGGTGGATCTGGAACCGGCCGGAGGAGCGCGCCTACTTCGAGCGCGTCTACCGGCGGATCCAGCGCGACGAGCGCCTCGCCGCCGGGGTGGTGTTCGACCCCTTCGGGCCGGACGTGGCCACCTGGCTGCGGCGGGTGGGGTTCATGCTCTCCACCAGTGACGACGAGTCCTTCCACCTGGCGCCCGCCGAGTGCGCCGCCTCGGGCGGGGTGCCCGCCCTGCTGCCGTGGCCGGGCGCGGACACCATCTACGACCCGCACTGGATCCACGACGACGCCGTGGTGATGGCCGAGGCCATCCACGCGACCGTCAGCGAGGGGCGGTTCTCCGCCGAGGCCGCGCGCGCCCACGAGGAGGTCACCACCGCCTACGGCCTGTCCCGGGTGCGGTCGCTGTGGAGCGACCTGGTGGTCCGCGGCAGGGCGCCCCAGGCGCAACACTCCGCCGCCGCCGCGGGCGCCTGAGGACGGTCGGGAACCGGGGCGCGGGTCCGGGCCCGGTCCGAGGCGTCGGCCGGAGCCCGGGCCCCTATCCGGGGCCTCGGCGCCTACACGGGTCCGGTCATCTTGGACAGGCCCCCCGCGCCCGCGGGCAGGAACAGCGCGAAGGTCGTCGGCTTGGTCTGCACCAGCTCGATCCGGGCCCCCTCGGACTCGGCGATGTGCCGGGCCAGGGCCAGGCCCAGCCCCGTCCCGCCCCCTCCGCTCACCTCGCGGTCGAAGATCCGGCCCGACAGGTGCTCGGGCACGCCCTCGCCCTCGTCGCTCACCTCGATGCGCACCGACTGCCCGGTGTCCAGCCGCCGGATGGTGACCGTTCCCGCGCCGTGCTTGTAGGCGTTCTCCACCAGCGTCGCCACGATCTGGGCCAGGTCGGTGGAGACGGTCATCGCGGTCAGCCCGGCGTCGCCGGTGACGAGCAGTCTGCGCTGCGCGGACTGGAAGACCGGCTGCCACTCCTCCTGGAGGTGGTGCAGGACGGGATCGAGCTCCACCGCCTCCACCTCGGGGTTCTGGCTCTTGCGGGCCCGTCCCAGCAGGCTCTCCACGGTCTCCACCAGGCGTTCGGTCTGGGCCAGGGCGGCCTCGCCCTCCTCGCGGACCACCTCGGGGTTGTCCGCCTCGGCGAGGATCTCCTCCAGGCGCATCGTCAGCGCGGTCAGCGGCGTGCGCAGCTGGTGCGAGGCGTCGGTCGCGAAGTGGCGTTCGGTGGCGATCAGCCCGGCGATGCGCTCGGCGCTGCGGTCCAGGACCTCCGCCACCCGGTCGGCCTCCGGTATCCCGTAGCGGTGGCCCCACGGCGTGGTCACGCCCGAGCCCAGGCGCTCGGCGGTGGCAGCCAGGTCGAGCAGGGGCAGGGTCAGCCTGCGGGCCTGGAACATCGACAGCCCGACGGCGACGCCGATGGCCAGCAGGGACAGCGACGCGATCCCCATCCAGGCGCGGACCACGCTCTGCTGCACGCTCTCGGCGCTCATCCACACCTCGACGCGCGTGTCCCGGCCGGTGGTCGCGGTCGCCTTGAGCATGCTCGGGGAGTCGGGCGCCTCGGGGTTGAGCGCGGGATCGCCCGCGGTCACCGAGGTGGGCTCCTCCGCCGGGGTGATCCGGATGAAGCGGTGGGGATGGTCGCGGTCGAACTCGCCCAGGTCGAGTTCGCCGTGCAGCTCCAGCATGGTGTCGCTCTCGGCGCCGATCAGCTCCGCCTCGCCCTGGAGCTGGCGGGTGCTCTCGTCGTACACCAGCTTGTACGTGAGCGCGCCCAGGGGCAGCCCGAGCAGCATGACGGCGATGACGGTCACCACCAGGGTGGAGAAAACCATCCGCCTGCGCATGTCACCTCATGTCCGTCCGACCCGGAGGCGACCGACCGGCGCGGTGCGCCTCGAAAGGTCGTGTCAGTCTCGCTCGAACCGGAAGCCCACACCCCGGACGGTCGTGATGTACGACGGCTGGTTGGCGTCGTCCCCCAGCTTGCGGCGCAGCCAGGAGATGTGCATGTCCAGGGTCTTGGTCGAACCCCACCAGTTGGTGTCCCACACCTCGCGCATGATCTGCTCGCGGGTGACCACCTTGCCCGCGTCGCGGACGAGCACGCGCAGCAGGTCGAACTCCTTGGTGGTGAGCTGGAGTTCGCGTTCGCCCAGCCAGGCCCGTCGGGAGTCGTTGTCGATGCGCACGCCGTGCACGACGGGCACCTCGGCGCCGCCCCGGCGCAGCAGGGCGCGCACGCGCGCCAGGAGTTCGGCGAGCCGGAAGGGCTTGGTGACGTAGTCGTCGGCGCCCGCGTCGAGGCCGACGACGGTGTCGACCTCGTCGGCGCGGGCGGTCAGGATGAGGATGGGCGTTCCGTGACCCTCGGCCCGGAGCCGACGTGCCACCTCAAGCCCGTCCATTTCGGGCAGCCCGAGATCCAGGACCATGAGGTCTATGTCTCCCGCACGGGCACGGTCGAGTGTCTCAACGCCGTTGACGGTCACGTCCACCGTGTAGCCCTCGCGCCGGAGCGCGCGCGCGAGAGGCTCGGAGATCGAGACATCGTCTTCGGCCAGCAAAACGCAGGTCATGTTGTCGATCGTAGGTCCGGGGACGCGCATTTCCCTATTATGCGCGCCGGATGTCCCAAGGTTGGTCGAAAATACGCTAATCACATACCGGGCAAAAGGTTCAATTCGCCATCCCAGTACTTTTCTTTACACTTACATGGTGATACTGGGAAACTCGTGTCGGGTTCCGTGCCATCCGGACCGTGCCCCCCGGTGAACAGCGTGGCTGGGAAAATGGGACGATTCATTGCAAAACGTTTGGTAAGTCGGCACCAGGACAACGAAGCGTGGAGCCGACGCACCCGTCACCAGCCCCGACAGCGAGGAGAACGTACGTGAGTCCCGACAGTTCGCCACCGCCCTGGAGACCGCCGGGGGCGTACACGCCCCAGGGAGGGCAGCCTCTCCACGGGGCCCAGAACCCGCAGGGCGCACAGGGCCCTCAGAGCCAACCGATGCCTCCGAACCCGCAGAGGCCCCAGAACCCCCAGGGGCCGCAGGGCCCACCGGGAGCCCCGAGCCCACAGACAGCACAGGGGAGCCAGGGGCCACACACCTCCCAGGCTCCTCAGGGACCTCCACACCCTCAGGGGCTCCAGGCACCTCAGGGTCCTCCTACTCCTCAAGGCTCGCGGGGTCCTTACGGGCCGCAGGTTCCCCAAGGACCTCAGGGACCTCAGGGACCGCAGGGGCCTCAAGGTCCGCAGGGGCCTTACGGGCAGCCGCCCCAGCCGCCCCGCCCGCCCCAACCGGGCCGCTACGGCACCGGTCTGCTCGCCGTGCTCGCCGTGATCGCGGTGCTGGCGGGTGCGTCCTTTCTCGGCGGAGGACTCGCCCTCGGCGGCAGGGTGACCGGCCTCGTCGCCGCGGACAGCGGCTCCGAGCCCTCGGCGGAGCCCAGCGGCGAGCCGACACAGGAGGCGCCGACCGAGGACCCGGCTCCCACCGAGGCCCCCGAGCCCACCCGGGAGCCCCTTCCCACCGACGAGCCCTCCGCGGAGCCGACGGACGAACCGACCTCCGAGGCGGAGAACCTCATCAGCTCGGAGGAGCTGATCGACGAGCTGCGCCGCGACTTCGAGATCGACGCCCGCCAGGACATCACCGACGAGGTCTGCGGTTCTGACCCCGGCGCCGAGGAGACCACCCTCTTCCAGTGCACCTCATCGATGGACACCAACCTGGTGCGGGTGGCCGCCTTCGAGAACTCCGGAATCGCGATGATCGCCGCGATGGCCATGCTGGAGAGCGAGGAGAACTCCGCGGCGGACATCCAGGACGCCTGCCACTTCGTGCTGGTGTGGTTCGAGGAGAACGGCCTGGACCAGCAGGAGCGCGACGACATGGCCGAGGCCACGCGCGAGATCGTGGGCTGCCCCTGACCGGACCCGGCGGGCTCCGGGGTCCGGCCGAGGGACCGGACCGCCGGGAGGACGGCCGGTACGGAGCCCAAGGCCCGCAGACCCGTGAAGCGCGACGGCCGGACGGCCGCCCGACTCCGCACGCGCGGTGTCAGCAGGCCGTCCGGCCGCCCTGGAAACCAGCACTGTGGGGCCAGCACCGTGAAACCAGCACTGTGGGACCGACCCGGTGGGGTCGGCCCCGGTGTCAGGAGTCCGCGCCCGTGGCCTCCCCGCGCCTGCGGCCCAGGTAGAGCGCGGCCCCACCGGCCGTGACGGCGACCGCGGCCGCCGCCAGCAGGCCGAGCAGCGCGCCGCCCGTCCGCGGCAGTGAGCCGTCCGCGTTCCCGCCGGGCTTGCCGGGACCGTCGTCCGGGCCGTCCGTGGCGGGCGGGTCCGTCGGGTCCGGGCCCGGCCCGCCGTCCGGGTCGGTGGGTTCGCCGGTGGGTTCGCCGGTCGGCGGGTCGGTGGGCGTTCCGCCGCCGTCACCGTCGGGGACGGTGGCCCGCTCTCCCACCACGATGCGGCCGGAACCGCCCTCGGGGTAGGCGGCCTCGGTCACCCGGCCCTCCAGCGTTCCGGTGAGCAGCCCCTCCAGCGCGGCCTGGTAGGTCGCGCCCACCACGGTGAAGTCCGCTCCGCGGAACGGGTACATGTCGCCGCTCCGGGCGGAGAAGTCGTTGGTCACGATCGTGATCGGGTCGCCGTCCACGACCTCGCCGTCCTCGACGAGCACCGTTCCGTCGTGCAGGATCGCGCTGCGGACCCGCTCGCCGGGGGTGGTCACGGTGCCCTCCTCGTCCACCACCTGCGCCGCGCGCTCCGGGTTGTAGGCGAAGTTGACCCCGGCGACCTGCATGAACGCGCCGCTGGCCGCGGGAGCCGCGGCCACACCCTGCTCCAGCAGCTCCTTGACCTGCGAGCGCGGGAGGTCGGGGACCACCGCCACCTGGTTGGCGAACGGGGCGATCGAGTAGGTGTCCAGCGCGGTCAGCGGACCGGCCGGGACCACCGAGGCGTTGCGGATGCCGCCGCCGTTCTGGATGCCGATCCGCGGAGCGGGCACGCCGTACTCCTGCGCGTTGCGCACGCCGGTGTCCAGCAGCGCGTCGGCCACCAGGTTGCCCAGGTTGGTCTCCTGGGTGCGCACGCCGGGGTTCTGGACGCCGTTGAGGTCGACCTCGCTGGTGGCCACCTCCGTCTCCGCCAGCCCCGCGACGTACTCGGACACGGGGGCGGTGACCTGCGACTCCACCGCGGGGTGGGGCTCGACCGCGTCCTCGTCGACGCCGGAGACCCGGACCGGCCCCGAACGGTCGGAGACCGACACCAGGTCACCGCCGTCGAAGTTCACGACCAGGCGGCCCACGTACTTGTAGTTGGACCCGGCGGTGACGATGGGCACCTCGACGCCCTCGGGGTTGGTGGCCATGAGCGGGTAGGTCAGGGGCTCGCCGGTCTCCGGGTGCGCCGTGACCTCGTCGCCGGGCACCAGAGCGGCGTCGGCGTCGGCCATCACCTCGTGTCCGCCGCCCGCGACGATGACGTCGACGCCGGTCAGCTCCCGGGCCACGCGCTCCTCGTAGGCGATCCCCTGGAGGTGCGACAGGAGGATGATCTTGTCCACGCCCTCGGCGGTCAGCCGGTCGACCTCGGCCTGCACGGGGGCGACGAGGTCCTCCACCACCACGCCGCGCGGGCTGGTGATGGTGTCCAGCGGCGGGTACAGCGCGCCGACGACGCCGACCTCGTGGCCGGAGGCCTCCACCACGGTGCTGGGCGCGATCCGGCCCCCGTCCGCCAGGGCGGCCAGGCGCGGTTCGGCGGACACGTCCACGTTGGCGGCGACCACCGTGGTGTCCCCGCCCAGCCGTTCGAGGAAGTCCGCGTACACGTCCGGGCCGAAGTCGAACTCGTGGTTGCCCATGGAGACCGCGTCGTAGTCCGCGTGGCCGGCGGCGAGGGCGTCGTGGAAGGGGGCGCCCTCCTCCCGGGAGGCGGCGAACTCCGGCCCCGGCAGGTACATGTCCCCCGCGTTGACCGTGACGACGCCGCGCTCGCCGGCCTCGTCCTCCCCGGCCGCGGCGCCGCCCTCGGCCTCGCGCAGCCGGTCGAGCAGCGTCGTGAAGCGGGCGGCGCCGCCGAAGTCCTCCTGCCCGGAGGCGGACAGCAGTTGGGACTCGGGGTCGTTGGCGTGCAGGATCGTCAGGGTGAAGTCGGCGCCGTCCCCGGGGTTCATGGGGACGGCCGCGCCGGCCGCGGGGGCGGACGGCACCACCAGGGCGCCGGTCAGCACCAGAGCGGCCGAGGCGCGCACGAGTCTGGACATCGTTGCGGGGCTCCTTCGCAGGCGGGGGACGGGGGATCCGTCGGGGCGGACGGGGGCGGGGGACAGGGCCGGAGGGGTTGTGAACTGTTGGTGTGAGAGGTGACTCAAGCGCGCACGAGCACGCAGGAGTGATCCTTCAGCGTTGCCACCTGGGTGGTGCGCCGGGTGTGCCATTGTTCCTTGCATGACCTGCGGAAGAAAACCGAGCAGAGAAGTTTGCCGATTCTTGGGACAGGCGTCCCGGTTCTGGCTACTGTCGTGTCGAACACGGTAACGAAACGCGCACGGTGAGGAGGTGAGGACGGATGTCCCAGGCCAGCACACGGCAGCAGTTACGGTCGATCCAGGACCCTTACCTTGCTCCCACACCGACCGGGGTCGCTACCCGTGACCGACTCAGGGGCCTCAGCGCCCAGGACGAGATGGTGCTACGGGCCCTCGGCGCACACCTGGGATCCCTGGCATCGGCGGATCTGGCCACCCGGTGCGCGGACGGCACCGGCCACGACAAGGACACCTGGGCCACCCGGAAACGGGAGTTGACTCCTGTCTCGTCCTCACGGTGGGCTGGAGCGATCACCAAGGTCTCCAATGAACAGTGGGCGCTGGCCCGACGCAGCCATCTCGCCCACCTGCACCGCCTCCAGGCGGGCATCGACACCCTGCGACACCGGCTGTCTCAGCCGATCGGAGCGAAAGGCACCAAGCTTGCTCCGGGCGGGTACCGCACACGGCAGGAGTGGCACGCCAAGTCCCGGCGCCTGACCGCGCTCCAGGAACAACATGCGAAGGCGGTAACTGACTGGGAGGACGGTCGGGTCCATGTGGTGCGTGGTGGCAAGCGGCTGTTGAACGCCCGGCATCATCTGGACGAGGTTGGACTCACCGAAGCCGCGTGGCGGGACCAGTGGGAGGCTGCGCGTTCCTTCCTCCAGGCCGATGGGGAGTCCGGGAAGCGGTACGGCAACGAAACCGTCCGCATCACCCCTGAGGGCCAGGTGTCGATCAAACTCCCCGTCCTGCTGGTCGAGTACGCCAACGCGCCGCATGGCCGTTATGTGTTCTCCTGCCGGGTGGTCTTCGCTCACCAGGGCGTCGAGTGGGCTGAGCGGGTGGAGGCTGATCGTGCGGTGGCCTACCGCGTCCACCACGACCCCGAGCGGGGCCGGTGGTATGTGACCGCGTCCTGGACCCACAAGGCCGCCCCCGCCCTTCCTTGGGGAACGATGCTGGCCCAGGGGGTGGTCGGTGTGGATGTGAACGCTGATCATCTGGCCGCGTGGCGGTTGGACACGCACGGCAACCCGGTCGGTGACCCGCGCCGTTTCGCCTTCGACCTGTCGGGAACCTCCAGTCATCGTGACGTGCAGGTGCGCCATGCCCTGTCCCGGCTGTTGCGCTGGGCCACCGGGTACGGAGTGCGGGCGATCGCGGTGGAGGATCTGGACTTCGCCGCTGAGAAAACCCGGGAGAAGCACGGGCGCCGCAAGAGGTTCCGCCAGTTGATCTCCGGCATGCCCACCGCCCGGCTGCGGTCCCGGCTGGTGTCGATGGCTGATGCGCTGGGGGTGGCGGTCGTTGTCGTCGATCCGGCATATACGTCGAAGTGGGGTGCCCAGCACTGGCAGCGCCCCATGACCAGTAGTAAGAGGAAGGTCTCCCGGCACGATGCGGCCAGCATCGCGGTCGGGCGGCGCGCCCAGGGGTATCGAGTTCGGCGACGGACGGCACCGCCCCCACACCACCGGAGTGATGGTGTGGGGCATCGGACCGCCCAGGCCGCACCGGGTGGTCCTGGGTGTGAGGAACTCCGCCTCCCCATCACGGAGCGTGCACATGATGTACGTCGCCGGACGGGGACCGTGAGAACGCGGAGAACCAGCGCGTCCAACACCGTTGGGGACGTGTCAGTGACAAGGGTGTGGGTCCAAGACTCGCTCCTGGACACTGCTTAGGAACGGTTCACACTAGAGCCGCCGGGGCCGGGGGCGCATGGTTCCCACGGTTACGATTTGCAGAACCCGCGGTCCCGATACCGGTTTTCGGCCTGCCCGTATCGCGTTGCGTGACCGGACGGCTCCCACGGTCCGCCCGGAGCCGCGCCTCCCGCGCCCCGGACCCCTACCATGGGTGGGACAAGCCGTCTCGACATCCCTCGGAGGACGTCCGTGTTTTCCTCTGGCCAGGACCCGTACGACCCCAACGGGACACAGGGCGCGGGCGGCGTCCCGCCGTACGGGGCGCCCGGCTCCGGGGCCGGTTTCGACGCGCTCCGCCCCGACGCACCCCTCCCCAGGAAGGTGGCGGTCGTCCGCGCCCTGATGTTCGTGGGCGGGGCCTGCGGGCTGGCCCTGTCCGGCCTCTTCCTCATGGGGCTCGGCGTCTCGGCCGACGCGATGGACGAGGCACTGCGCCAGCAGGCCGAGCTCGCCGCCGAGGAGGGCCTGGAACTCGCCGTCAGTGCCGAGGCGATGCGCGCCATGATGGTCGTCATGGCGGCGGTCACGGGCGTGTACGGGCTGCTGTCCACGCTCCTGGCGGGCAGGATCCGGCGCCGTACGGTCGGTGTGTTCTGGGGCGTCGTGCTCTTCCAGGGCGCGGCGGGCGCGCTCCTGCTGTGGACCGTGCTGGCCGGGGACGTCCTCGCGCTCGTCCCGCTGGGCTTCGCGGTCATGATGTTGGCGTACATGCTCTCCCGTGAGGGCCGCGCCCACTACGGGCTCCTCTGACCGGGGGCCGCCAGCGACCCCTCCCTCAGCCCTGCCCGCGGCCGAACAGCCCCGTCCGCGGGGGCTGCGGCGGGCGCACCGCCACCTCCGTCCACCGCCGCTCCAGCAACCCACGCACGGCCGCCGGCCCGGTGACGGCCCCTGCCTCCCCGGAGCCACCGGAGGCGCGCACCCCGCCCTCGGCGTTCTCCAGGGACAGGGCGGCGCGCAGCAGTCCGGCGGAGTCGGGACGCTCCCCGGGGTCCTTGGACATCGCGGCCAGCACCAGCCGCTCCAGACCGGGCGGCAGGTACTCCAGGTCCGGCTCCTCGAACATCACGCGCCGGGCCATCTCCTTGGCCCCGGCCCGGCCGAACGGGTCGTGCCCGGCCGCCGCGAAGGCCACCGTCGCGCCCCACAGGAACACGTCCGCGCTCTGCGCGGTGGGCTGGCGCCGGTACTGCTCGGGGCTGATCCACCCCGGGGTGCCCAGCCGGTCGACCCGCTCGCTGACCCGCCCGTCGGCCAGCCCCTCCGGCGAGGGCAGCCGCAGGTCCCGGTAGGCGCGGCGCATCCGCCGCAGACGCATCCACTTGGTGGGGTCGGGGTCCTCCACCGGGTGCGCGATCCCGAAGTCCAGCAGTTTGGGCCCCTTGTCCGAGAGCACGACGTTGCTGGGCTTGAGGTCGCGGTGGACCACCCCGGCGGCGTGGACGGCCCGCAGCGCCTCGGCGGCGCCCACGGCCAGTCCCAGGAGCATCCCCCCGCGCAGACGGCCGTACCGCTCCACGTGGTGGCGCAGGGTGGGCCCCGGCACGTACTCGGTGATCATCCACGGTCGCGGCGCCTCCACGTCGGCGCGCACGAACCGCGCCACCGAGGGGCTGTTCACCCTCGCCAGGAGGCGGGCCTCGTGCGCGAAGCGCTCCCGGAAGCGCCGGTCCGCCGCCTGTTCGGCGTGGACGACCTTGACCGCCAGGTAGCCGTGCACGCCGGGGGAGTCGGCCGCGTAGACCGTGCCCATCCCCCCGGAGCCGATCCGCCCCCGCACCCGGTGCCCGCCGATCTCGCGGGGGTCGTCCGGCTCCAGGGGGTCGAGTCTGCGCACGCCTCGCGCCTTCATGGGGACTCCCGTTTCACTGGGGATCACGTCTCACTGGGGACACAGGTCACTGGAGACACAGGGGACGCTGCTGCGCCGGATCCTATCCGCGCGGGCGCGGCGGTCGGAGGTTCACGCGGCCGAAAACCCCTACACGGCAGGAGGTTTCGGTATAAAGATGTCGTAAAGCTCATGCGTGGCCACGCGCCCGAACCGGGAAGGACACGATGGAGCTCACCCTCTCCGGCGGGTACAACGTCATCCTCACCTCCGACATGCGCCGGTCGATCCGCCTCGCCGCACCCCTGGGCGACCGGCGGGACGCGTGGTGCCCCGACGTCCGCAAACCGGGGGAGGGCGCGTCCCTCATCGCCCAGGGCCTGGCCGAACGCGACGCCCACGGGGTGCTCGTCCTCACCGAGCGCGGGATCCAGGCCCGGTCCATGCTCCTGCCCCTGGCCGGTCTGGTCGGCGAGCCCGGACGGGAGGGCAGGCCTACGCTCGACCCCTCCCTGCCAGAGGAGCGCGCCCGGAGGCTGCGCCTGGCCCTGGACACGGTGCGCGACGGACGAGCCCGGCGCGGCACCGGCGTGAGCGGACGCGACAAGGCGTTCGCGCGCGTGGCCTACGCGCTCCTCTGGGCCCTCATCACGTGCTGGATGGTCCTGGACCTGTCGTTCGGCGTCGAACTCGCCCTCGTCGCGGCCTCCGCCCTCGCGGTGGCGGGCGCGACCCTGGCCCGCACGCGCCACCAGCGCGCGGAGAGGGAACGCGACCCCGTGCGGATCGTGGTGTCCGCGGAGGGGGAGTTCGTGTCCCCCGGAGCGCTCGACGAGGAGTCCCGCGCCCTCCTGGAACGCGCGCAGAGGGCCGTCGACGTGGTCCTGGGCTCCTCGCTGCACGAACGCGGGCTCCTGCTGGACACCGTCCGCAACCGCGTGGTGCTGGCCGACGTGGAGTGGTCCGTCGCCCGCAGCCTCCTCCACCAGACCCGGGTCAGGGAGCGGATCGCCCGGACGCCCACGCCCGGCCAGCGCAGCCGTGAGGCCGCCGCCCGTGCCGGTGCCGTCCTGGAGGCCGAGACGGCCGAGGTGACGGCGCGGATCGGGGTGCTGGAGGACTACGCCGGACGCGTGCGCGCCGCCGAGCTGGACGAGCAGGACCGCCGGTCGGCCCGGGAACTCGACGCGATCGCCGCCGAGGCGGCCGAGGCCGGTGCCGTGCACGAGCAGAGCGCCGAGATGCTCGACTCCCTCGTCCGGGCCCAGGAACTGGCCCTGCGGGTGGCCGCGCTGGCCGAGGACCAGGACTGAACCGCTCCCGCGCGGGGTTGTCCACAGACCGAAGCCGGGTCTGCCGAACGTCGGCGGTCTCTGGCACTGTCGTAGGGGAGGAAGGGAGCTCCGCCATGACCCCCGGACAGTTCATCGACGCCGCCCTGTGGTTCCCCGAGGCCGAGGAGACCGAGCCCTTCGGGCCCGGCTACCTGGTCTACAAGGTGGCCGGGCAGAAGATGTTCGCTCTGCTCATGGGGGGAGGCGACGGGGGCGCTCCCGCCACGGTCAACCTCAAGTGCGATCCGGGGCTGGCCCTGGAGCTGCGCGACCAGTTCCCCGCGGTCACCCCCGGGTACCACATGAACAAGAAGCACTGGAACTCCGTGCTCCTGGACGGCACGGTGCCCGAGGACGAGATCCTGGAGATGCTCAGACACTCCTACGTCCTGGTGGCGGGGAGCCTGCGCCGGGCCGACCGCGACCGCGTGCTCGCGGTGCTGGGCGACGGCGCGCCGGAGACCGGCGGACCGGCCCCGCGGGCCCCGGAGAGGGTGTGAACGAGGAGAGGACGGCCACGTGCCCGACGCGACCTTCCGACCAGCCGTCGTCCAGGGCGTCCTGGAGCGGGTCACCTACGCCAACGAGGAGAACGGGTACACCGTCGCCAAGGTCGACACGGGCCGGGGCGCGCACGACCTCCTCACCGTCGTGGGTTCCCTCATGGGCGTCCAGCCCGGCGAGGCGCTGCGCATGCGCGGCCGCTGGGGCTCCCACCCGCAGTACGGCCGCCAGTTCCACGTGGACGACTACACGACCGTCCTGCCCGCCACGGTCCAGGGCATCCGCCGCTACCTCGGCTCCGGCCTGATCAAGGGCATCGGCCCCAAGATGGCCGAGCGGATCGTCGGCCACTTCGGCACCGACGCCCTGGAGGTCATCGAGGAGCACCCCGAACGGCTCATCGAGGTCCCGGGCCTGGGACCCAAGCGCACCCGGCTCATCGCCGACGCCTGGGAGGAGCAGAAGGCCATCAAGGAGGTGATGGTCTTCCTCCAGGGCGTGGAGGTCACCACCTCCCTGGCCGTGCGCATCTACAAGAAGTACGGCGACGCCTCCATCCAGATCGTGCAGAAGGAGCCCTACCGCCTGGCCACCGACGTGTGGGGGATCGGCTTCAAGACCGCCGACACCATCGCCCGCGCGGTCGGCATCCCGCACGACAGCCCGCAGCGGGTCATGGCGGGCATCCAGTTCACCCTCTCGGAGTCCACCGGTGACGGGCACGTCTACCTGCCCGAGGAGAAGCTCATCTCGGCGGCCGTGAAGATCCTCCAGGTGGAGGCCGGGCTGGTGATCGAGTGCGTGGCCGAACTCGTGGCCACCGAGGGCGTGGTCCGCGAGACGGTGCCCGGGCCCGAGGGCGAGCCCGTGCGCGCCGTCTACCTGCTGCCCATGCACCGCGCCGAGATCGGCCTCGCCTCCGGCCTGCGCGGCCTGCTCCACGCCCCGGCGGACCGCATGCCCGCGTTCGCCGGGGTGGACTGGGACGTGGCCCTGGACTGGCTGCGCTCGCGCACGCGTGCCGACCTCGCCGAGGCCCAGAGCGAGGCCGTGCGGCTGGCCCTGTCGGAGAAGGTGTGCGTGCTCACCGGCGGGCCCGGCTGCGGCAAGTCCTTCACGGTCGCCTCCATCGTCACCCTGGCCATGGCCAAGCACGCCACGATCGTCCTGGCCGCGCCCACCGGACGCGCCGCCAAGCGCCTCACCGAGATGACCGGCATCGAGGCGCGTACGGTGCACCGGCTCCTCGAACTCCGCCCGGGAGGCGACGCCGCCTACGACCGCGACAACCCCCTCGACTGCGACCTTCTGGTGGTGGACGAGGCCTCCATGCTGGACGTGATCCTGGCCAACAAGCTGGTCAAGGCGGTCCCGCCCGGGGCGCACCTGCTGTTCGTCGGCGACGTGGACCAACTGCCCTCCGTGGGCGCGGGCCAGGTGCTGCGCGACCTGTTGGACGGGGACTCCCCCGTGCCGAGCGTGCGCCTGACCCACGTCTTCCGCCAGGCCCAGCACTCCGGGGTGATCACCAACGCCCACCGGATCAACGGCGGCGAGCCGCCGGAGTTCCAGGGGATGTCCGACTTCTTCCTCTTCCCGTGCGAGGAGTCCGAGGACGCGGCCGAGATGACCGTGGACGTGGTCGCCCGCCGTATCCCGCGCCGGTTCGGCCTCGACCCGCGCCGGGACGTGCAGGTCCTCACCCCCATGAAGGGCGGCCCTGCTGGTGCGGCCAACCTCAACACGGCCCTCCAGGGCGCCGTGACGCCCTCCGGCGAGCACGTCCCCGAACGCCGGTTCGGCGGACGCGTCTTCCGCGTCGGCGACAAGGTCACCCAGGTCCGCAACAACTACGACAAGGGCGAGAACGGGGTGTTCAACGGAACGCTCGGCGTGGTCACGGGGCTCGACGAGGTGGCCCAGGAGGTCCTGGTCCGCACCGACGAGGACGAGGAGATCGCCTACGACTTCGCCGAGCTCGACGAGCTCGCCCACGCCTACGCCATCACCGTGCACCGCTCCCAGGGCAGCGAGTACCCCGCGGTGGTCGTGCCCGTCACCACCAGCGCCTGGATGATGCTCCAACGCAACCTGCTCTACACGGCCGTCACCAGGGCCAAGAAGCTGGTCGTCCTCGTCGGCTCCCGCCGCGCCCTGGCCCAGGCGGTGCGCAACGCCACCTCCGGGCGCAGGCACACGGCCCTGGCGTACCGGCTGCGGTCGGCCGGTCGTCCGCTGGAGGAGCCCCCGGCCGCGGACGCCCCCTGACCGCACACCACGAGAAAAGACGGTGAACGTTTGCCGATATCCATCACGCGCGTCCACCGGGCGAAATAGGATCTGCCCCGAATCTGCCGGCTCCGGGCGCCGCGTCCCGACCCGGTCGGACGACCAGCCACATCGGAGGCCGACGCTCTTTCCACTCCCCCCGGAGAGCGGCGGCACCCCCGGGCGCCGGCCTCCCAGCGCCGGCGCCCGGGGTCCACGCCCGCCGCCCCGAAGGTCACGGGCCCTGGCTAGGGTGGAGCACTGTGGAACAACAAACCCTGATCGTGGTGGGCGCCGTCATCGTCCGTGACGGCCGCGTCCTGGCCGCACAGCGCGCCGAACCCGAGGCCCTGCGCGGCCGGTGGGAGTTCCCCGGCGGCAAGGTCGACCCGGGGGAGACCCCGGAGCTGGCCCTGGTCCGCGAGTGCCGCGAGGAACTCGGCGTCACCGTCCGCCCCCTGCACCAGCTCGGCGCGGACGCGCCCTTCCCCGCGCCCACCAGGAGGCACACGCGCCCCGCGGTGCTGCGGCTCTGGCGCGCGGAACTGGTCGCGGGGGAGCCCCTCCCCCTGGAACACCTGTCCCTGCGCTGGCTCGCCGCCGACGAGCTGCGCGGACCGGACTGGCTGCCCGCCGACGTGCCCTTCCTCGACCTCGTCGAACCCCTGCTCACCCCGGGCGCCGTCCCCCGTTCCTGACCCACGCGGGTGCGCGGGCGCCGCCGTGCGCGCGGGAGCGGACGGACGGTCCCTGGCGCCGCCGCGCACCGGACAGGGACGACCGGGCTCTGCGAGGCCGTGACGGCGGCGGCCTGCACGTTTCCCCACCAGACCACCATGACCGCATAAACTGGCGGTGGGCCGTGGCACTCCGCGGTTCTTCCCAGTACCAGGAGAACGAGACTTTCCCATGTCCAGCGCTACGCCCGTCGAGGGCTCCGCACGCCGCAGCGACCTCCGTAACGTCGCGATCGTGGCCCATGTGGACCACGGCAAGACGACCCTCGTTGACGCCATGCTCTGGCAGTCCGGTGTGTTCCGGGAGAACCAGGACGTCGACGACCGGGTGATGGACTCCAACGACCTGGAGCGCGAGAAGGGCATCACCATTCTCGCCAAGAACACGGCCGTCCACTACACCACGCCCGAGGGGGAGGACGTGGTCATCAACATCATCGACACCCCCGGACACGCCGACTTCGGCGGCGAGGTCGAGCGCGGCCTGTCGATGGTCGACGGCGTGGTCCTGCTCGTGGACGCCAGCGAGGGCCCCCTCCCGCAGACCCGCTTCGTGCTGCGCAAGGCCCTCCAGGCCAAGCTCCCCGTCATCCTCGTGATCAACAAGGTCGACCGGCCCGACAGCCGGATCGCCGAGGTCGTGGACGACACCTACGAGCTGTTCATGGACCTGGACGCCGACGAGTCGCAGATCGAGTTCCCGATCGTCTACGCCTGCGCCCGCGACGGCAAGGCCTCCCTGGAGCGCCCCGCCAACGGCACGGTGCCCGACAACGACAACCTCGTGCCGCTGTTCAGCACCATCCTGGACACCATCCCGGCACCCGAGTACGTCCCCGGGGCCTCGCTCCAGGCGCACGTGACCAACCTGGACGCCTCCCCGTTCCTGGGCCGCCTGGCGCTGTGCCGCGTCCAGCACGGCGAGCTGCGCAAGGGCCAGCAGGTCGCGTGGATCCGCACCGACGGCACCGTTCAGCAGGTCAAGCTCACCGAGCTGCTCATGACCGACGGCCTGGAGCGCAAGCCCGCCGAGAAGGCCGGGCCCGGCGACATCGTCGCCATCGCCGGTATCGAGGAGATCATGATCGGCGAGACCCTCGCCGACCTGGAGAACCCGGTCCCGCTGCCGCTGATCCGGGTGGACGAGCCCGCCATCTCCATGACCATCGGCACCAACACCTCGCCGCTGGTCGGCAAGGTCAAGGGCGCCAAGGTCACCGCGCGCCTGGTCAAGGACCGCCTCGACAAGGAACTCGTCGGCAACGTCTCTCTGAGGGTCCTGCCCACCGAGCGCCCCGACACCTGGGAGGTGCAGGGCCGCGGCGAGCTGGCGCTGGCCATCCTGGTCGAGCAGATGCGCCGCGAGGGCTACGAGCTGACCGTCGGCAAGCCGCAGGTGGTCACCCGGGTCGTGGACGGCAAGGTGCACGAGCCCGTCGAGCGCCTCACCGTGGACGCCCCCGAGGAGTACATGGGCGCCATCACCCAGCTGCTCAGCATCCGCAAGGGCCGCATGGAGAACATGGTCAACCACGGCACCGGCTGGGTGCGCATGGACTGGCTGGTGCCCTCCCGCGGCCTCATCGGCTTCCGCACCGAGTTCCTCACCGAGACCCGCGGCACCGGTATCGCCCACCACGTCTTCGAGAAGTTCGAGCCGTGGTTCGGCGAGCTGCGCACCCGCCCCAACGGGTCCCTGGTGGCCGACCGCGCCGGTGCCGCCGTCGCGTTCGCGATGTTCAACCTCCAGGAGCGCGGCACGCTCTTCGTCGAGCCGGGCACCGAGGTCTACGAGGGCATGATCGTGGGCGAGAACTCGCGCTCCGACGACATGGACGTGAACATCACCAAGGAGAAGAAGCTCACCAACATGCGCTCGGCCACCGGCGACGAGCTGGTGCGCCTGGTGCCGCCGCGCAAGCTGTCCCTGGAGCAGGCCCTGGAGTTCTGCCGCGAGGACGAGTGCGTGGAGGTCACCCCCGAGCACGTGCGTATCCG
Source organism: Nocardiopsis synnemataformans (assembly GCF_965343085.1). Classification (NCBI taxonomy): domain Bacteria; kingdom Bacillati; phylum Actinomycetota; class Actinomycetes; order Streptosporangiales; family Nocardiopsidaceae; genus Nocardiopsis; species Nocardiopsis synnemataformans. Next base: position 80,103 of record NZ_CBDRFA010000010.1, read on the forward strand.
CAAGGTCGTCCTGGACCAGAAGGAGCGCGGCCGGATGACGGCCAACAAGAAGCGCCAGCAGCAGTAGGACCGCTGCCCCGTCCGTGGGCGGGCCGCTTCGGCGGTCCGCCCACGACGCGTTTTCTGGCCGGTCCCCTCGGGTAGACCCGTGAGCAGCTTGACTTCTCTCCCAGCCGAAGTGGGGAGACTCTTCCCTCGCGGGTTGAGCTTTCTGCTTCGTAGCCGGTTGCCGACCCGAACCAACGGCGGGGGACGGGGGGCCGCCCATCGGTCTTACATCAGCTCCACAGACATCTTCCGCCAGCCCGGCGGTAGGCCGACCCGGACGTGGTTCTCGTCCGAGCCGACGCGGGTCAGGCTAGTACCGGTTCGAGCGTTGGTTCGCGGGTTTGGCGATTCTGGTGGGCGGTTATCCGCCCGGGGCGGATAACCGTCTCCCGTCCCGTTCCGTGGGAGCCGATTCCTCGCTTGCCTGAGAGCCAGAGTTTCCTCGGAAGGACCCAGATGAAGTCCGAGCCCACGTGTCCCCGTTGCGGGCGCGCGGTCCAGCCTCCGGGACTGTGGACCAGCGCCTGGCAGTGCGACGCCCACGGGCCGGTGGCGCCCCTCCAGGAGGTGCGCGCCCCCGGGCCGGCCGCGCTGGAGGCACTCCTGCCCCAGGCGCACGTCCCGGTCTGGATTCCCTGGCCGCTGCCCGCCAACTGGGTGGTCACCGGCTTCGCCGAGGCCGGTGACGACCGCAGCGGCGCCCTCGCCACGGCCGTCGCCCTCTCCGGGCCCGACCTGGTCGGCGGTGTCGGAGAGGTGGTCATCGTCGCCGAGGACCCGGGAGTCGGGCTCGGCGCCCGCCTCGCCGGGCTGGAGGGCCCCGACCCCGGCGACGGCTTCGACACCTCCGCCGCCGACGCCAAGGTGCGCTTCGACGGCCACGAGATCGCCCTGTGGAATCTGGCCCTGGGCCCCGACCGCGCCGTCTACACCGGCGAGGCGCTCGCCCAGTGGCTGTGGCTCGTCTTCGCCTCCGCCGACACCGGCGTGCTCATGTGCGAGATCAGCGCCCTGCGGGACCTGCGCGACATCCGCGACGGCGGGCTCTCCCTGGAGCCGCCCTTCGGCGCCCCCAGTCCCTTCCTCACCCGGGTCCTGGCGCCCCGGCGGGACGCGGGCTGAGCGGGAGGCCCTCGCCCCGGCGGACCGCGCCGGACCACGGCCTACGTACAATCGCCCGGTGACACGTATCGACCTGCACGCACACAGCTCGGTCTCCGACGGAACCGACACCCCCGCCGAAGTCGTCGAGCACGCGGTCGCCGCGGGTCTCGACGTGCTCGCCCTCACCGACCACGACACGGTCGGCGGAATCGGAGAGGCGGCCGAGCACCTGCCCCCCGGATTCACCCTGGTCCCCGGGATGGAGCTCTCCTGCGCCCACGCCGGGTCCAGTGTCCACCTGGTGTGCTACCTGTTCGATCCCGACGACCCCGCGCTCACCGGTGAACTGCGCCGGGTCCGCTCCGACCGGGCCTCCCGCGCCGAGGAGATGGTCCGCAAGCTCCGCGAGCACGAGGTCGACGTCACCTGGGAGCGGGTGCTGGAGATCGCGGGCGCGGGCCACGACGAGTACGCCGACGCCAACACGATCGGCCGCCCGCACCTGGCCCGCGCGATCGTGGAGGCGGGCGCGGCCAGGGACGTGCAGGACGCCTTCGACCGCTGGATCGGCTCCGGCGGCCCGGCCTACGCCTCGCGGTACGCGATCGACCCGGTCCGCGCGGTGGAGCTGGTCCGGGCGGCGGGCGGGGTCTGCTCGCTGGCGCACCCGGGGCGGGCGGAGGGCGCCCTCAACGGCGCGGTCCCCCTCGAACTCGTGGAGCGCATGGCCGGGGCCGGCCTGGGCGCGATCGAGGCCGACCACCCCTCGCACAACCGGCAGCAGGCCCGCCACTGGCGGGGCGTGGCCGGGGAGCTGGGCGTGCTGGTCACCGGCTCCAGCGACGACCACGGAAGCCTCACCGGTCACCGCCTGGGGTGCAGGACCACCGCCCCGGAGGCGTTCGAACGGCTCGTGGCGCCCGCGACGGGGGTGCCCCTTCTGCGCGGGTGAACCGCGTGTCGTTCTTCCGGCGTCCGGTACGGTACCGACCACTGTGCGGGAGCGCGACAATGGTCGCAGCGCAAACACCCATACCCGGACGAAGTCGAGAGGTCTGAGCCGTGTTCTGGAATCGGAAGTCGAAGAAGCAGGAGGGCCAGGAGGCCACCGATTCCGCTGCGGAGGCCGCGGCGGAGCACGAGGAGACCGCCTCCGCCAGCGGGGACGGGGTCGCGGACGACGGGGCGAAGGACTCGGCCGGGACCGCTGAGGCCGCATCGGAGGCCGCCGACGACGGCGCCGCGGAGCCCACCGCCGACGCCGGGGAGACCGCGAAGGCGGAGAAGGCGAAGGACGGGGGCGCCGACGGCACGTCCGACGAGGACACCACCGCGGACAGCGTCGAGGACGAGGCGGACGACGTCGAGGACTCCGCGGTCGGTGACGGGAAGACGGAGGAGGACGGGGCTTCGGACGAGTCCGAGGACTCCGCCGAGTCCGCGGAGGCCGACGAGGCCGAGGAGCCGGTGAACGCCGACGTCTTCGCCGACGAGGGCGAGGAGGTCGGGGTGACCGGCCCCGACGGCGACGGCATCACCCGCGTGCGCACCGCCGGGACCTTCGAGTTCGACGACGAGGAGTACCCGGTCGTCAGCAACACCTGGATCATCGACGCCGACGACGAGGGCGTCGTCGTCATCGACCCCGGCCATGACGCCGAGGCGATCCTGGCCGCCGTCGGTGAGCGCGAGGTCTACCTGGTGGCCTGTACCAACGCCTACAGCCCCCACATCGAGGCGGCCATCAAGGTCGCCGAGGAGTCCGAGGCCCCCATCGCGCTGCACCCCCGCGAGATGCGCGCCTGGCGCCGCCACCACGGCGCCGAGCACCGCCCCGAGATCGAGGTGGAGGGCCAGGGCGCCCTCGACATCGGCAAGCTGCACATCGACGTCCTGGCCCTGCCCGGCACCTCCCCCGGCACCGTCGGCTACTACCTCAGCGAGCGCGGCGTCGTCTTCGGCGGTGACACCCTGCGCAAGGGCGAGCCCGGGATGGTCGGCAACACCTACATCGACTACACCACGCAGCTCGCCTCCATCGGCGAGGCGCTGCTGTCCCTGCCCCCGGACACGCGCATCCTGCCCGACCGCGGCCCCGCCACCACCGCGGCGGCCGAGGGCAAGAACTTCGACTCCTGGGTCTGAGCACGGACTCTCCGGGGCCCCGCCCCCGCTCGGCCGCCGCTGACCCGCCACGCTGACGGGTCAGCGGCGGCCGTCGTCGTGGTGACCGCGATCAGCGGCGGCCCACCGACTCCGCCTCGTTCCAGAACGCGGTCAGCGCGCTCGCGACGGTCTCGGGCGCCTCCACGTTGGGGGAGTGCCCGGCGCCGGGCACCACGAGGCGCTTGGCGCCCAACCGCTCGGCCATCCGGTCCTGCTCCTCCAGCGGCCAGGCGTCGTCGTTCTCGCCGTACAGGACCAGCTTGGGGGCGTCCACCCGGGCCAGTTCGTCCACACGGTCGGGCGCGGACACCAGCTCCTCGGCCATGTGCATCAGGCCCACGGCGCTGCTCCTCAGCAGCCGGTCGCGCAGGAAGTCGCGGATCTCGGACCGGGGGCTGCGGGCCCGCGCCACGGAGTCGAACTGCTCCTCCCACAGTTCGCGGAGCCGCTCGGTGGTGGGGTTGATGGACACGGCGGCGATGAGACCGCTCGCCGTGCCCGCGCCCGGACCGCTCAGGGCGCCGGGGCCCGAGCACAGGAGGGTGAGCGAGGCCAGCGGCGCCATCTCCACCAGCGCGGCCTCGCGTGAGACCAGTCCGCCGAAGGAGTGGCCCAACAGGTGGACGGGGCCGCCGTCACCGACCTGGTCCATGACCTCGGCGACCACCGCGCCCAGGGAGGGCAGGCCGTAGTCCGGCCTGCGCACGCCCGGGGGAGGGGAGAGGGATTCGGGGCCCGGCGACTCGTAGGTGCCGGGAAGGTCGATCGCGACCACCTCCCGCCCGGCCTGGGCCAGGCTCTGGAGGAGGGCGATGAAGTCCTCCTTGCTGCCGGTGAAACCGTGCACCAGGACAGCGGGGGCGAGTTCGGGGCCGCCGGAGGTGGGCAGCGCCCGCAGGGCGGCCACCGGACCGTACGACAGGGTCAGATCGGCGCGTCGCACGCCCGGTGGCAGGTCGATGAACTGAGGTGTACTCACGTCGGGTCACCCTAGACGATCGTCGGCCCGGGCAGACATAACCCGGGCCGTGGCCGACGGCCGGGACCGGTGTGGACGTCGGCCCTGGGGCCCCGCGACCGGGCCGCGGGGCGCACGGCCGCGACGCCCGCCACGGGCGGGCGCCGGGAGGGGTCAGGTGTTCTCGGGGTCCCTGCGGACCGCACCGCGGGTACGGCGGCGGCGCCGTACCTTGCGCGCGCCCTCGTCGGAGGGTGCCGCGCCCTCGCGCGGCGCCTCCTGGGCCACCGGGGCGCTCTCGGCCTTCCTGCCCGCCGCGGCCTCGGTCCCGGCCGCGCTCTGGCCGCCTCGGGTGCGCCGACGCGAACGGCTGCTGCGGCTCCGGCCGCGTCCGCCCTCGTCACGGCCGCTCTCACCGCGTGCGTTCTCACCGCGTCCGCCCTCGGCGCGCGCGCCCTCGCCGCGGCCCCGGCCCCGCCGGCCGCCGCGCTCGCCGCGCGCCACGCCGGTGTCGCCGATGTCCTCGATCTCCTCGGCCTCCAGACCCGCGTGCTCGCCACGCCGGTCCGCGGCCAGCTTGCCCTTGGTCCCGGCCGGGATCCGCAGCGCCTCGAAGAAGTGCGGCGAGTTGGAGTAGGTCTCCTCCGGCTCGTGGAAGGGCAGGTTGAGGGCGCCGTTGATCAGCTTCCAGCGCGGCATCTCCTGCCAGTCCACGAAGGTGACGGCGGTGCCGCTGCGCCCGGCCCGGCCGGTGCGGCCGATGCGGTGCGTGTAGGTCTTCTCGTCCTCGGGGGTCTCGTAGTTGACCACGTGCGTGACGTCGTCCACGTCGAGTCCCCGGGCGGCCACGTCGGTGGCGACCAGGATGTTGATCTTGCCGTTGCGGAAGGCCCGCAGGGCCCGCTCGCGCTGGCTCTGCCCCAGGTCGCCGTGGACGGCCGCGACGGCGAACCCGCGCGTCTCCAGGTCGCCCGCCACCCGGTCGCAGGCGCGCTTGGTCTGGCAGAACACCATGCTCTGGCCGTGGTCCTGCGCCTGGAGCAGGCGGGCGAGCATCTCGATCTTGTCCATCTGGTGGGTGCGGAACGCGTGCTGCGTGATCTGCCCCGTGATGGCCGAGCCGTCGATCTCGTCGTCGTCGCTCGCGCGCACGTGCGTGGGGCGGTGCAGGTACTTGCGCGACAGGGAGACGATCTCGCTCGGCATGGTGGCCGAGAAGAGCATCGTCTGACGCTCGCTCGGGATCCTGGTGAGGATGCGCTCGATGTCGGGCAGGAAGCCCAGGTCGAGCATCTTGTCGGCCTCGTCCAGCACCACCGCGGACACGCCGCCCAGGCTCAGGTGCTTCTGCTTCTCCAGGTCCAGCAGGCGGCCCGGGGTGCCGACGACGACGTCGGTGCCCTCCTTGAGGCCGTTGACCTGGGGCTCGTAGGAGCGGCCGCCGTAGACGGTCAGGATGCGGGTCCCGCTGCGCTTGCTGGCGGTGGTCAGGTCCGCGGCGACCTGGATGGCCAGCTCGCGGGTGGGGACCACGACCAGGGCGCGCGGCCGCTTGGGTGTTCCGGGGTCCTTCTGCGCCCGCTGGAGCAGGGGCAGGCCGAAGGCCAGGGTCTTACCGGTGCCGGTACGGGCCTGGCCGATGATGTCGCTGCCGCCCAGCGCGATCGGCAGGGCGAGCTCCTGGATGAGGAAGGGCTCGACGATCCCCTCGGCCTCCAGGGCGTCCGCGAGTTCGGTGCTCACACCGAGGTCGCGAAAGGTCGTCTTCGGTTTGGTTGTGACTTCTGTGCTGCTCAGGGCTCAAGCCTCCATCTTGGCGGGCCGCAACGTTGGCGTGGCCGCGGCGGGATGCGGTCGCGGACGGCTCCTTGGCCGCCGCGGGGGGCGCGGCTCACCGGTCGTTCCTCTCGCGGAACGGTGCGGTGGCGCTGCCGTGAGGACCCGTGCGGCGCAGGGGTTTGGTCCGGCCGCGGATCGGGACCTTCCCCGCTCGGGACGGGGAGCATCCGTGGTTCGTCGTTTTCCTCGCGCGGTCCGGTCCACCGTCGGTGGGGCCCGCGCCTGTGCGGGCGCCGCCTCCGCGGCGCCGGTACGTGGGAGATCCCGCGTGTGTGAGGGAGATGTTCGCGTCGGACGCACACACCGGTCATCACGCAGAGTCTAGCTGCTGACTCGCCAGGTGGACATACCAGTTCACCGGGCTGTGGACGGCGTGGACCGTACCCGCTCCCGGCGTGTACAACCGTGCCTTCGGTCCGTTTAGTCCCCGGTTCGGTGCCCGGGAGGCCTGGCGATACCCTGGCGGGCATGACCCACGGCCCCTCTGCCGAGCCCGGCGTGATCGACCTGCTCGGCCTGCTCGCCTACGCGGAGCTCGGCTCCTTCTTCCGCCTCGCCGACGACGCGGGCCTGGCCCCGTCGCTGCGCTCCAAGGGTCAGCTGGCCGCCCTGGCCGCCACCGAGCAGGCGCACTACCAGTCGCTCCGCGACCGGCTGGAGGAGCTGGGCGTCGTGCCCGAGGAGGCCATGGGGCCCTTCGTGGAGCCGCTGGACGCCTGGCACGACAGGACCGAGCCGCAGAGCTGGCTGGAGAGCCTGGTCAAGACCTACGTCGGCGAGGGCATCGCGGGGGACTTCTACCGCAAGGTCGCCGAGCTGGCCGACGAGGGGACGCGGACCCTGGTCGAGGGCGTGCTGGCCGAGACCGGCCGGGCCGAGTTCGTCTCCGCGACGGTGCGCGCCGCCGTGGAGGAGGACCCCAAGCTGGTCGGACGCCTGTCCCTGTGGGCCCGCCGCCTGGTCGGCGAGGCGCTCAGCCAGGCGCAGGCTGTGGCGGTCTCGCGCCCCCAGCTCGCCGCGCTCCTGGCCGGGGTCCCCGGACGTGTCCCGGACGGCACGGGGCTCGGCGACCTCGCCGCGGTCAGCCGGATGTTCGCCTCGCTCACCGACCGCCACTCCGACCGCCTCAAGGCCATGGGGCTGACCACCTGACACGCGGTCGCGGCGGACGGTTTCCTTGCCCGTCCTTGACCGGGCCCTGTGGGATCTTGGTCAAGCGCGGGTAATATCCAACACTTTCGTGACGATTGGTTGGGCACTGGCCGTAAAATCGATGAAGTTTCCGTCTCCTGACCACGCGAGTAGGTACTTCCATGCCCAGTGGGACCTCCGTGCGCCATCCGCTGGCCGGACTCACCCGTGACTTCCACCGGATCGGCCCCCTCGGCGCCCCGATCGAACCCTGGATGTGCGCTGAGCTGGACCAGCACGCCGCACAGGTGTGCGAAGGCATCACCTCCTCCGGCGGCGAGCTCAACGCCCGCACCCTGGGCACCTACCTGCACGGATTCCTCGACGGCTGCCTCGAACGGGGCTGGGACTCCGAGGCGGTCGAGTACGACTGGGAGACACTGCGCATCCTCGCGATCTGCCGACTGGCCAAGGAGCGCGGTTTCGTCCGCTAGGTTTGGTGGCGTCCGCAGACCGGTGTGGTCCACAACCCGAGCTCCTCGTGGCCCCCGTCCCTGCCCGTTCTCCGGTGGAAACCCGTCTTCGGGCGTACGCTGAAAAGGACCGGTGACTCCACAGCGGCCGATTCCGGGCCGGCGCACCGTGGCAGAACCAGGGCCCTGCGGAATGCAACCTGGGACTGACGGCGTTATGTCGGTCCGGAAAACGGACCCACAGGCGCCGTAACTGGCGGAGCGGCCCGCAGAGCCGCGAGAAAGGAAGGCGAATGAGGAGCGGTCGGCATGGGGCGGCGCGCCCACCGGTCGGCGTCCTGATCCAACAGGACCGCGTCGACTTCGCGCTTTTCGCACTGATCTTCGTCGTCGCGCTGGTGTCGATGGTCTTCACCGGGCCCGGGAATGTCGCTTTCTGGCTGGCCTTCCTCCCGATCATCGCCTCCGTCGTGCTGACCTTCCGGCGGATCGAGCACCTCTCACGCCTGGAACTGCGCGACTCGGAATTCCTCTAGGAGGCGTCCGACGGCACACGGCGAGGGCGGGGCCGCACGGCCCCGCCCTCGCCCCGTGTCCGCGCCCGTGGCTACGGCGCGGGCGGCTCGCCGCCCGCGCCGCGCCGTGCGCTCTGGGAGGTCGCGCCCTCGCGCGGCTCCGTGCGCTCGGCGGTCGCGGGACGGCCCAGGGCCGCCTCGCGGCCGGCCCGGTAGCTGCTCTCCTCGCTCATGCGGCTGGTCTCGCGCTCGGCCACGTCCAGCCAGCGGGACCAGCGCGAACGCATCGGCTCGATCATGCCGCCGCCCACACCGACGACGAGGATGCCGCCGACCGTGGCCAGGACCGCGATCAGCACCGGCACGGTGACGGTCACCGCCACGCCCATCTGGTTCAGCGCCGCGATGACACCGAGGGCCAGGATGAACACGCCCGCGGCGTTGGCCAGGAAACGGCCGTAGGAGAGGCCGCCCAGCGCGCCGGAGACGATGTCGCGGACCGCCTTGGCGATCATCGCGGCCACCACCACGATCACCAGAGCGACGATGCCGCGCGGGATCCAGGCGATGACGTCGTTGAGCAGCGTGCTGATCGGGTTCGGTCCGAAGACGCTGAACGCGAGCGTGAACACGAACAGCAGCCCGACGTAGTAGATGATCTTTCCGCACAGCTCGCTGGCGCTCCAGCGGCTGCGCTCGAAGTACTCGCCCACACCTCCGCGGTGCAGGGCACGGTCCAGTCCGACGCCGTGCAGACCCTTGGCGACCGCCTTGCCCACCAACCAGGCGATGATCCATCCCAGGACCAGGATCACCAGGAAGCCGATCAGCAGCGGCACGAAACTCGCCACCGCCTGCCAGGCCGTCATCAGGCCCTGACCCATGTCCATAACGTCTTCACCCCCAAATCGCTTGCTCCGCCGGGGCTCCGAAGCGAAGGACCGGGCGGATACGGCGAAGAGAAGTGCGTTACTTCTCATTCCGGCGATACCCGGAGGGCGGCAATTGAATCGCTTGTCCCACACAAGCGGAGGTGATTACCTTTTTTTGGGACATTCCTTGCCCGGCGGTGGGAAGAAATCCCTTTCTCGGCTGTCGGGGCGCTTTCGGGACATCACCGGGAAAGACGAAGGCCCCCGTGCGCGCACGGGGGCCGGTCGTCGTCCGGGTGGCGGGGACCGCCCCGCCGGATCCGTCAGCCCTGTTCCCCGGAGCCGCGTTGCAGGTCCCAGCCGCTGATGCCGCGCCAGGCCAGGCGGGCCACCAGCTGCTCCGCCGCGTCCTTGGGCACGGAGCCGCGGCTGTTGAGCCAGTACCGGGCACTGGTCTCGGCCATGCCGACCAGCCCGATGCTCAGCAGGTGCGCCTCCTCGTCGGAGATGCTGGTGTCCTGGCGGATCACCTCGCCGATGAGCTCGGCGCAGCGCTGGAAGGTCTCCTCGCTCTTCTCCCGTACGGCCGGGAGGTTGCGCAGGTCGGACTCGAAGACCAGGCGGAAGGCCTCACCGTCGCCCGCGACGAAGTCGAAGTAGGCGCGGAAGCTCGCGATGACGCGCTGGCGGTTGTCGTCCGTGCTCTCCAGGGCCTCGCGCTGCTTCTCGACCAGCACCTCGGAGTGTTCCTCCAGCAGGGCCAGGTACAGCTCCAGCTTCCCCGGGAAGTGCTGGTAGAGGACCGGTTTGCTGACTCCGGCGCGGTCGGCGATCTCGTCCATCGCCGCCGCGTGGTACCCGCGCGCGACGAAGATCTCCTGGGCCGCTGCCAGGAGCTGGCGACGGCGCCTGACCCGGGGCAAGCGGGTACCCCGGGCGCGGGAGTCTGAAGGAGCTGTCACACCGACCCTCCGAACTCGGCATGGCAGATGCACGCCATAACCGGACATCTGCGTGGCTAGTGCTGACGGACCGCGGCCAGGGGGCGCGCTCCACAGCGGTCCCCCTCATCCTACTCCGGCGTAAGTTCCCCGTGAGCAGCGGGAAGCCGGTCGGGACCCTGGACGGGCACGGCGCGGCACCGGCCGAACAGGTGGTCAGGGCCGCGATCGGCGGCCGGGAGGAAGCGGAGGAAAAAGGACCCGGGCCCGGGCCCGGGGGACCTCCCCCGTCAGCGCCGGTCCTCGTCGTCCACGCCCGCCTCCCGGGCCTGTTCCACCACGTCCGCCTCGGCGGCGCGCTCGAAGCTCTCCTCGGACGGGTCCTCCCATCCCTCTCCCTCCCCGCCCTCGTCGCCCCCGGCGGACGCGCGCTGCTCGACCGCGTCGGCCTCGGGCACCTCGGATGCGGGGTCCCCGCCGGCGGCCGGGCGTCGTCCCACGGAACGGTTCTCCTGTGCCACAGGGTCCTCCCCCACGTCGTCGCCGTGCGTACGCCCGACCACTACCCGCCGCCCGGGCCGGTACGCGCGGCCCCGGGGACGAACTCGCCCGCGGGTCAGGTCGCCGACCAGGACCGGGGCCCGGCGGGCCGCGCGGGGATGAAGTGGGATGAACTCGCCCGCGGCGTTGGTTGTGAGGGGGTGGGGACGGGCCCGCGAAGGATGTGCTCCACGCCTCCCGGTGACGGGAATGCAATACCCCACCCGTTAGGTTGGGTATAAGTGCAAGCACGCTTCGCGTCCCCGCCCCCTCGCCCGGTGGCCCCTGCGGTACGGGCGGTGCGAAGCAACCCGAACAGACATGAGGAGTCACCGTGTCGCTGCCGCCGCTGGTGGAACCAGCTGACGAGCTGACCGTGGACGAGGTGCGCCGTTACTCGCGTCACCTGATCATCCCCGACGTGGGTATGGACGGGCAGAAGCGCCTGAAGAACGCCAAGGTCCTGGTCGTCGGCGCGGGCGGCCTGGGCTCCCCGGCGCTGCTCTATCTGGCCGCCGCGGGAGTGGGCACGCTCGGCATCATCGACTTCGACGTCGTCGACGAGTCCAACCTCCAGCGCCAGGTCATCCACGGACAGAGCGACGTCGGCCGCCCCAAGGCCGAGTCCGCCCGGGACAGCATCAAGGAGGTGAACCCGGGAGTCCGCGTCATCCTGCACCAGGAGCGCCTGGAGTCGGACAACGCGCTGGAGATCTTCGCCGACTACGACCTGGTCCTGGACGGCACCGACAACTTCGCGACCCGGTACCTGGTCAACGACGCCTGCGTCATCCTCGACAAGCCGTACGTGTGGGGTTCGATCTACCGCTTCGACGGCCAGGTCAGCGTCTTCTGGAACGAGTACGGGCCCCAGTACCGCGACCTGTACCCCGAGCCCCCGCCGCCCGGCATGGTGCCCTCCTGCGCCGAGGGCGGCGTCCTGGGCGTGCTGTGCGCCTCCATCGGCTCGGTCATGGTGAACGAGGCCATCAAGCTGATCACCGGCATCGGTGACCCGCTCGTGGGCCGCCTGCTCATCTTCGACGCCCTGGAGATGACCTGGCGCGAGGTCAAGGTCCGCAAGGACCCCGACACCGAGCCGGTCACCGAGCTCATCGACTACGAGGCGTTCTGCGGCGCCGTGTCGGAGGAGGCCACCGAGGCCGCCGCCGGTTCCACGATCACCGCGGGCGAGCTCAAGGACCTGCTGGACAACAAGCCCGAGGAGATCTTCCTCGTGGACGTCCGGGAGAAGAACGAGTACGAGATCGTCAGCATCCCGGGGGCCACGCTCATCCCCAAGGGCGAGTTCCTCAACGGCAGGGCCCTGGAGCAGCTGCCGCAGGACCGGCGCATCGTCCTGCACTGCAAGTCGGGCGTCCGCTCCGCCGAGGCGCTGGCCGCGGTGCACGCGGCCGGGTTCTCCGACGCCGTCCACGTGGGCGGCGGCGTCCTGGCCTGGATCAACCAGGTCGACCCGAGCCTGCCCGAGTACTGACGGACGGGCCCGACGGGGGACGGGGCGGTGCCGGGAGGCGATCCCGGCACCGCCCCGCCGCGTTCGCGCCCCGGCTCCCGTCTCCGTCCCGCCTCCCGCCGTCGTGCCTGCTCAGCCCGTCGGGTGGGTAGGAGTCCGGGCAGGGGCCGTCGGCCGACGGCGGTCCGCTCCTCGGGAGGTGGCTCCATGGGACGCAAGGGACGCAAGGGACGCTGGGCGGACTGGGTGGCGATCCTCGCCGGTCTGGCCCTGGGACTGAGCTGGATCTGGCACGGGATGTACGGCTTCGGCGGGGGCGCGATGTTCGTCCTCGGGCTGGGCGTCATCATGGCCTCGGTGGTCTCCATCACCCGGCCGGGGGCGCTGTCGAGCGAGGCGGGCGTCCTCGCGATCGGCGTCCTGGTCTTCGTGATGCCGTGGCTGTTGGGCTTCACCGACCTCACCGCCGCCGCCTGGACGGCGTGGATCCTCGGTGCCGTCGTGGCCCTGCTGGGGGCGTTCGGCCTCGTCAAGGCGCGCCAGGCCCGCAGGCGCGACCCCGAACTCGCCTGGGGCGAGCACGGCGACCAGGTCACCGCCTGACCGGGCGCCGCACGCGCCCCGGGGCCGCCTCCGCGCGGCCCCTCGCCGTGTCGGTGGCCCCCGGTAGGCTGCCGCCTGTGTTCGAGGACGCGGAGGGCGGGCCGGACGACTACGCCGAGGAGGTCCTGGCGGTGGTCGAGCGGATCCCGCCGGGACGGGTGATGGCCTACGGCGACATCGCCGAGTACGTCGGCAGGGGAGGACCCCGCCAGGTCGGCTCGGTCATGTCCTCCTGGGGCGGTGCGGTGGCCTGGTGGCGTGTGGTGCGCGCGGACGGCAGACCGCCCTCCTGCAACGAGGTCCGCGCCCTGTCCCACTACGCGGCGGAGGGCACGCCCATGCGCCCCGGAAGCGATCGCGTGGACATGCGCAGGGCTCGCTGGGACGGGGAGGGCGGAGCCTGAGCGGTCCACTGTGGCGGGGATGACGTGCGGGATGGTCGCCACCCTCTGGTGAACTGGTGGGTGTGAACACATCTCCGTACCGTCTCGTGCGGCGCGCCCACAAGGTGCAGCCGCCGCCGGTGCTGGACGAGAACCAGCGGCGCGTGGTCGAGCACGAGGGCGGGCCCCTGCTGGTGCTCGCCGGGCCCGGTACAGGCAAGACCACCACGATCGTCGAGTCGGTCGTGGACCGCATCGACCACCGGGGCGCGGACCCCTCGCGCGTGCTGGTGCTCACCTTCAGCCGCAAGGCCGCCCAGGAGCTGCGCGAGCGCATCACCGCCCGGCTGCGCCGCACCACCCGCGAACCGCTGGCCCTGACCTTCCACAGCTACGCCTACGCCCTGATCCGGCGCGAGTTCCAGCGCATGGGCGACCTGCCGCCGCGCCTGCTCTCGGGCCCCGAACAGCTCATGGAGGTCCGCGAACTCCTGCGGGGCGAGGCCCTGGACGGTGCGCGGGACTGGCCCGAGCGCCTGCGCCCCGCCCTGGAGACCCGCGGGTTCGCCGAGGAGCTGCGCGACTTCCTCATGCGCGCCCAGGAACGCGGCATGGGCCCGGCAGAGCTGGCCGCGCTCGGCCGCGAGCGCGGCCGCGACGACTGGGTGGCCGCGGCCGGGTTCCTGGACCGCTACACCGGCCGGTTCGACATCGCCCCCGTGCCCACGCTCAACTACGCCGAGCTCGTGCGGGTCGCCGCCAACCTGCTCTCCGACCCCGGGGTCCGCGCGCGCGAGCGCGCCGCCCACGAGGCGGTGTTCGTCGACGAGTACCAGGACACCGACCCCGCCCAGGAGGAACTCCTGCGCGCCCTGGCCGGAGACGGCCGCGACCTGGTCGCGGTCGGCGACCCGGACCAGTCCATCTACGCCTTCCGCGGCGCCGAGGTGCGGGGCATCCTCGACTTCCCGCGCCGCTTCCCGACCGCGCGGCGCACCGAGGCGCCCGTGGTCGCGCTGCGCACCTGCCGCCGCAGCGGCCGCGCCCTGCTCTCGGCCTCCCGCGGCCTCACCCGGCGCCTGCCCGCGGTCGCCTCCGCCCGCGGCCACGTCAACGAGCACCGCGACCTGACCCCCGCCGAGGGCGTGCCCGACGGCGAGGTCCGCGTGCTGCTGGCCGACAGCGCGGCACAGGAGGCCGCGGTCGTCGCCGACACCCTGCGCCGCGCCCACCTGGTGGACGGCGTCCCGTGGTCGGACATGGCCGTGCTGGTGCGCTCCTCCACCCGGCAGCTGCCGGTGCTGCGCCGCGCCCTGACCGCCGCCTCGGTCCCGGTCGCGGTCGGCGCCGACGACCTGCCCGTGGCCGCCGAGCCCATCGTGCGCCCCATGCTCGCGCTGATCCGCTACGGCCTGGCCCCGGGCGAGCTGGACGACGACGCCGCGCGCGAACTGCTCACCAGCCCCTTCGGAGAGGCCGACACGGTACGGCTGCGCAGGCTCGTGCGCGCGCTGCGCCGCCTGGACCTGGACCGCGCCCGCGACGGACGGGCGGACGGGAGCGCGGCCGAAGGCGCGGACGGGAGCACCGACGGGACCGGGCACGCGGACGAGGGAGCCGGTGCGCGGACCGCGACCGAGACGGGGCCCGGCGCGACCGGCGCCGGGGAGGGCCCCACGGCACCCTCCGGCGCCTACCGGCCGTCCTCGCAGCTGCTCGTGGACGCCCTGCGCGACCCGGCCGAACTCGTCCTCGTCGACCCCGAGGTCGCCGCGCCCGCCACGCGCGTCGCCCAGGCGCTGCGCACCGTCCGAGAGCTGGCCGCCAGGGGAGCCGACGCCGAACAGGTCCTGTGGGAGCTGTGGCGCGACAGCGGCCTGGCCGACCGCCTGCTGCGCGCCAGCCTGGCCGGGGGCCGCCGTGGCGCCGCCGCCGACCGCGACCTGGACGCCGTGGTCGCCCTGTTCGAGAGCGCCGCCCGCTACTGCGACCGGCTGCCCCCCGGCAGCCCCGCGGGGTTCCTGGAGGACCTCGCCGCCCAGGAGATCCCCGGCGACAGCCTCGCCGAGCGCGCGCCCGAGGGCGAGGCGGTGCGCATCCTCACCGCCCACCGCTCCAAGGGCCTGGAGTGGGGCCTGGTCGTGGTCGCCGGAGCCCAGGAGGGCGACTGGCCCGACCTGCGCCTGCGCGGTTCCCTGCTCGGCGTGGAGGAGCTCGTCGACACCGACGTGCACTCCGCCGACTCCTCCGGCGCCGCCCTGGCCTCCAAACTCCTGGACGAGGAGCGCCGCCTGTTCTACGTGGCCCTCACCCGCGCACGCCGCTCCCTGGTGGTGACCGCGGTGGGCGGGGAGGACACCGACGAGCGGCCCTCGCGCTTTTTGACCGAGATGGGCCTGGGCGACCCCGAGCCCGTCAGCACCGGCCTGCGCTGGCTGTCCCTGCCCGCACTCGTCGCCGACCTGCGCTCGGTGGTCACCGACCCCGGGGCGCCCGGCCCGCTGCGCGAGGCCGCCGCCACCCACCTGGCCCGCCTGGCCGAGGAGGGCGTGCGCGGCGCCGACCCCGCGGAGTGGTACGCGCTCACCCCCTTCACCGACGACCGCCCCCTGGCGGAGGAGGAGGACACCATCCGCGTCTCGCCCTCCCAGGTGGAGAGCTTCACCAACTGCCAGCTGCGCTGGCTCCTCGAACGCGCCGCCGGGGCCTCCTCCGGCGACTCCGCCTCGGCCCTGGGCACCGTCGTGCACGCGGTCGCCGTCCTGGTCGCCCAGGGCAGCACCCCCGACGAGATCAGCGGGCGCATGGACGAGATCTGGGCCGACCTGGACTTCGGCGGCCCCTGGCAGGCCAGGGCGCAGCGCGACCGCGCCGACACGATGGTCCGCAAGCTCGTGGACTGGGAGGCCGCCAACGACCGCGAACTCGTCGTCACAGAGGAGGGCTTTCGGGTGGACGTGGGCGGTATCGAGATCACCGGCCGCGTGGACCGCCTCGAACGCGACGACCAGGGGCGCGCCGTGGTCGTGGACATCAAGACCGGCAGGAACAAGGCCGACGACCTGGCCCGCCACCCCCAGCTCGGCGTCTACCAGATGGCGGTGCTCAAGGGCGCCTTCGCCAAGCTCGGCCTCACCGAGCCGGGCGGCGCCACACTCGTGCAGGTCGGCGAGAAGATCCAGAAGGCCCGCGAGCAACCCCAGCCACCACTGAGCGAGGACCCCGATCCCGGATGGGCCGGGACGCTGGTGCGCGAGGTCGCCACCGGCATGGGCGGGTCCCGCTTCACCGCCACACGCAACAAGGGATGCAGGTCGTGCGCCGTGCGCGCCTGCTGCCCGGTTCAGGACGAGGGCAGACATGTCTGAAACCCACCCCCACCCCCACCAGTCCCCGTCCCGGCCCCACCCAGACCCCGGCCCCACCCCCGCTTCCCGTCCCCGCTTCTCGCCCCCGGAACTCGCCCGCCTCCTCGGCCAGCCCGAGCCCACCGCCGAGCAGTCCGAGGTGATCTCCGCCCCGCTGGAGCCCGGCGTGGTCATCGCGGGCGCCGGGTCCGGCAAGAGCGAGACCATGGCCTCGCGCGTGGTGTGGCTGGTCGCCAACGGCCACGTGCGCCCCGAGCAGGTCCTCGGTCTGACCTTCACCCGCAAGGCCACCGCCGAGCTGGCCGAGCGCGTGCGCAAACGCCTGGAGCAGCTGCGCGCCACCGAACAGCTGCCCGAGGAGCTGCTCGACGGCGAGCCCACCGTGTCCACCTACAACGCCTACGCCGGGCGCATCGTCGCCGACCACGCCCTGCGCGAGGCGGTCGAGCCCACCTCCCGGCTGCTCAGCGAGGGACAGGCCTGGCAGATCGCCGCCCGCATCGTCGGCGAGTACGACGGCCCCATGGACCTGATCACGGTCGGAGCCGACACCGTCACCCGCCGGGTTCTCGAACTGTCCGGACAGATCGCCGACCACCTCACCACCACCGAGCAGGTGCGCGGCATCGGCCGGTGGCTGCGCGCGGCCGTCGACGCCCTCCCGCGCAAACCCGCGGTGCCCACCCGCAACCTGCTCAACGCCCAGCTGCGCCGCGAACAGCTCCTGCCGCTCGTGGAGGGCTACGAGCACGCCAAGCACGTGCGCGAGGCCATGGACTTCGGCGACCAGGTGTCCCTGGCCGCGCGCATCGCCCAGAACCACCCGGAGGTCGGCCTCATCGAGCGGGGCCGGTTCCGCGTGGTTCTGCTGGACGAGTACCAGGACACCAGCCACGCCCAGCTCGTCCTGCTGCGCGCGCTGTTCGGCGAGGGCCACGCGGTGACCGCCGTCGGGGACCCCTGCCAGTCCATCTACGGCTGGCGCGGGGCCATCGCCGCCAACCTCGCCAACTTTCCCAACGACTTCCCGGCCGCCCCC
This sequence comes from Nocardiopsis synnemataformans, assembly GCF_965343085.1. Taxonomy (NCBI): domain Bacteria; kingdom Bacillati; phylum Actinomycetota; class Actinomycetes; order Streptosporangiales; family Nocardiopsidaceae; genus Nocardiopsis; species Nocardiopsis synnemataformans. The sequence goes on from NZ_CBDRFA010000010.1 coordinate 97,560, forward strand.
GGTCGGGCCGCGTCCGTGCGCCGTCTGGCCACCAGCTTCCGCAACGGCGAGAGGGTCCTGGAGGTCGCCAAGCACATCTCCGAGCCGCTGCGCGCCGAGAGCGCCGAGGTGCTCGTGCTGTACCCCGGCCCGGCCCGGCGCGGCCGCGGCGCCGTCCGGACCGGTCTGTTCATCGGGCAGCGGGAGGAGGCGCAGTGGATCGCCGAGCAGGTCAGCGGCTACCTGCGCGCCGCCCCCGGCCGGGCGGGCAGCGCCACGACCGCCCCCGACGGGCTGCCCTGGCCGCAGGGGGAGTCGGGCAGCGCCGCGGACGGCGGCGTCAGCCCCGGGGACGTCGCCGTGCTGTGCCGCAAGCGCTCGCAGTTCCCGGCGATCAGGGAGGCCCTGGAGGCGCTGGACATCCCGGTGGAGGTCGTCGGCCTGGGCGGGCTCATGATGGTGCCCGAGGTCCGCGACATCATCGCCACCCTGCGCGTGGTCCACGACGCCTCCGCGGGCAACGAGCTCGCCCGCGTCCTCACCGGGCCGCGCTGGCGGATCGGACCGCGCGACCTGGCCGCCCTCGGGGCCCGCGCGGCCGAGCTGGCCCGCCAGACCCGGCGCGACCTCACCACGCCCGATCCCGGCGAGAGCGCCGAGGACGACATCCTGCGCCGCACGGTCCTGGACCTGACCGCCGAGAGCGGCAGCCTGGTGGACGCGGTGGACGACCCCGGCCCCGCCGAGAGGTACTCCGCGGCCGCCTACGAGCGCCTGGGCCGCCTCGCCGAGGAACTGCGCTCCCTGCGCAAGCTCGTGGGCCAGCCGCTGCCCGACCTGGTCACCGAGACCGAGCGGATGCTCGGCCTGGACATCGAGGTGGGCGCCCGCAGCGGCCGCGACCCCCTGTCCGCCCGCGCCGACCTGGACGCCTTCGTCGACCACGCGGTCCGCTTCGCCGGGAGCAGCGAGGACCCCACCCTCGGCAGCTTCCTCAGCTACCTCAGGGCCGCCTCGGAACGGGAGAGCGGTCTGGCCCCCGGCGAGCGCGTCGGCGGGAGCGACACCGTCAAGCTCATGACCGTGCACGCCTCCAAGGGACTCCAGTGGCCCGTGGTGGTCGTGCCCGGCGTCAGCGGCGGCAAGTACTCTCCGCTGTTCCCCACGAGCCTGTCCGAGGGCGACATGTGGATCAAGGGCGAGCACCTGCTGCCCTACCGGCTGCGCGGCGACCGCCAGAACCTGCCCGAGCTCCTCGCGGTGGACAAGAAGGGCATCGACGCGTTCAAGGAGGCCGAGCGGGAGCGTCACCTGTTGGAGGAGCGGCGGCTGGCCTACGTCGCCGTCACCCGCGCCTCCTTCGCCCTGCTGTGCACCGGCCACTGGTGGGGGACCGACGCCGCGAGCGAGCGCGGGCCCTCCCCGTTCCTGGAGGAGGTCCGCCTGGCCTGCGAGGGCGGCGCCGGGGAGGTCGCGCACTGGGAGCCCAGGCCCGACCCCGACGACAACCCCTACGAGGAGGAGGACGACGGCACGGCCGTGTGGCCGCCGGAGGAGGGCGACGGCGCCGACTCCCAGGCGGAGGAGGGCGCCGACCCGGAACGGCCGCGCGACCGCCGCGCCCAGATCGCCGAGGGCGCGGCCATGGTCGAGCGCGCCCGCGCCCGCCTGCTCGCGGGCGAGGCCGACCCCGCGGAGGAGGCCGCGCCGCCGCCCGGGCTGCGCCGCCGCATCGGGGGCTGGGAGCGCGACACCGAGCTGCTGCTCGCCCACCGCCGCACCGAGGGGCCGGGGTCGGGGGACGGCACGGTCCAGGTCGAGCTGCCAGCACACCTGTCGGTGTCGTCCATGGTGTGGCTGGCCCGCGACCCCTCCGCCCTGGCCCGGCAGATCCGCAGGCCGCTGCCGCGGCCGCCCGCACCGCACACGCGCAGGGGCACCGCGTTCCACGCCTGGCTGGAGCAGCGGTTCGGCCAGCGCGCCGCCCTGCTGGACGAACTGCCCGGCGCCGCCGACGAGACGGCGGGGGAGGACGAGGACCTCGCCGACCTCCAGAACCGCTTCGAGGAGAGCGAGTGGGGCTCGCGGGTGCCCGTCGAGGTGGAGGTGCCCTTCGAGACGGTCATCGGGGACCGGCTCGTGCGGGGGCGCATGGACGCGGTCTTCCACGACCCCGCCTCCGGCCGCTACGACGTGGTGGACTGGAAGACCGGGAGTCCGCCCGGCAACGGCCCCGAGCGCCGCGCCGTGGGCGTGCAGCTGGCCGCCTACCGGCTGGCCTGGGCCGACCTGGCGGGGGTCGGCCTGGAGGAGGTGAGCGCGGCTTTCCACTACGTGCGGTCCGGACTGACCGTGCGCCCCGCGGACCTGCTCGACGCCGAGGGGCTGGCCGCGCTCATCGACGCCGTCCCCGAACCCGGGTGAGAGGTCCGCCACCGCTGCGGGTCGCCGTCCGTTCACCGGTGTGGTGGACAATGACCCGCGTGTCGATCCCAGGAATCCCCCAGGACAGCGGCGCCCCCGTGCGCGAGGGAGTGCCCGAGCACGGGCGCGTCCCCAAGTACTACGCGGTCCGGATACGGCTCACCGAGCTGGTGTCCGGACTGGCGGTGGGCCAGCCGCTGCCCACCGAGCGCGAGCTGGCCGAGCGCTTCGGCGCGGCCCGCGAGACGGTCCGCCAGGCGCTGCGCGACCTCCTGCTGGAGGGCAGGCTCAGCCGCCGGGGGCGCGGCACGGTGGTGGCCGGTCCCAAGCTGGAGCAGCCCCTGTCCCTGGCCAGCTACACCGAGGGCGTGCGCCGCCAGGGGCTCCGGCCGGGCCGCTCCCTCATCGACCTGCGCAGCTGGCCGTGCCCGCCCCGGCTGGCCGAGGAGCTGCACCTGAGCCCCGGCGAGCCGGTCTGGCACCTGGAGCGGGTCCTGCTGGCCGACGACGAGCGGGTGGGGCTGGAGTCCACCTACATCGCGGTGGCGCGCGTGCCCCGCCTGGACGTCGACTTCGATCCGGACTCCACCTTCTACGGCTACCTCGCCGACAGGGTCGGCATCACGTTCGGCGACGCCGACGAGCGCCTGGAGACCGTGCTGGCAGCCCCGCGCGAGGCCCTGCTCATCGGTACCCCTCCGGCACTGCCGATGCTGCTCATCCACCGGGTCTCCCGGGACGAGAAGGGCGGCCCCTTCGAACGGGTGCGCTCGCTCTACCGGGGCGACCGGTTCAGCTTCAGCGTCCACCTGGCCGGGGACGGGCGGGGATGAGGGTCTTCGCCGGTGGCAGCGACCCTGATGGCCGTGACGCTGTTGGCCGCAGGTCAGAACCCTTGTGCCACACCGGCAACGTTTCCGGTCGGCCCGAGGCCAGCGCCTACGGGCGGACGCTTCGAGCCCAGGTTCCGGGACGTGCGAAGCGTCGGGTGCCGCGGGCCGTCCGCCGGGCACTTTTTATATCAGAATGATAACGGGTCTGGTCCAAAGTTTGGCCCCGGTTCACCGGGGCGTCCCCGCCGCGCTCGGTCGCCTCCACCCGCACCGACGAACCTCGAACCATGAGAGTGATCATCGTCGGTGCCGGAGTCCTCGGTACCATGCACGCCTGGCACGCCGTCTCCCGAGGCCACGAGGTCGTCCACCTCGAACGCGAGGCGGCGGCCCGCGGCGCCTCCGTCCGCAACTTCGGCCTCGTCTGGGTCGGCGGACGCGCGCCCGGCCCCGAGCTGGAGGCCGCCCGCCGGGCCCGCGTCCTGTGGCAGGAGATCGCCGAACGCGTCCCCGCCCTGGGCTTCCGCCCGTCCGGCTCCCTGACCGTCGCCACCACCGACCACGAGCTGGCCGTGGCCCGAGCGGCGTCCCGGGGTTCCGACGCGGCCGAGCGCGGCTACGAGCTCCTCGGCCCCGAGCGGATCCGCGAGGTCAACCCGGCCCTGCGCGGCGACCACCTCGGCGCCCTGTGGTGCCGCAGCGACGCCCAGGTCGAACCCCGCACCGCCCAGGCCGCCCTCCAGGCCGAACTCGGCCGCAGCGGCCGCTACACCCTCCTGACCGGGCGCGAGGTCCGCGACCTGGCCGGACCGGGCGCCGTCCGCGACGACCACGGACAGGTCCACCGCGGCGACGCCGTCGTCCTGTGCACCGGCGCCTGGCTCGGCGGCCTGGTCCGCGAACTCGTCCCCGACCTGCCCGTGCGCCGCGTCCGCCTCCAGATGGCCCAGACCGATCCCCTGGGAGAGACCCTCACCACCTCCGTCGCCGACGGCGACAGCTTCCGCTACTACCCGGCCTACCGGGGCCCCGAGCTGGACGCCCTCAACGAGGCCCAGCCCCAGCCGCCCACCGCGCGCGACCACCGCATGCAGCTGCTCATGGTCCAGCGCGCCGACGGCTCCCTGACCATCGGCGACACCCACGAGTACGACGCGCCCTTCTCCTTCGACACCGCCGAGGACCCCTACGAGCACCTCGCCGGAGTCGCCAGCCGCCTCCTGGGCCGACCGCTGCCCCCGATCCGCCAGCGCTGGGCGGGCGTCTACGCCCAGTGCGCCGACCCCTCCCGGGTCGTCCACCGCGCCCCCGTGGGCCCCGACGCCTGGCTGGTCACCGGACCGGGCGGGCGCGGGATGACCTGCTCCCCGGCCATCGCCGAGACCACCGCCAACGAACTGGGCTGGTAACCATGCACTCCACCACCGTCCCCGCCCCGCCCGTCGAACTCGTCGTCCTGGACATGGCGGGTACCACCGTCGCCGACGACGGCCTCGTCGAGGCGGCCTTCGAGGCGGCCCTGCCCGACCACACCACCGAGGCCGCCGCGTACGTGCGCGCCACCATGGGCGAGTCCAAGATCACCGTCTTCCGCCACCTGTGCGGCGACGAGGACCGCGCCCAGGAGGCCAACCGCGCCTTCGAGCGGGCCTACGCCCGCCTGGTGGACGAGGGCCGCTGCGCGCCCCTGCCCGGAGCCGAGGAGGCCCTGCGCGAGCTGCGCTCCCAGGGCCGCACGACCGCCCTGGCCACCGGCTTCTCCCGCGACACCCAGGAACGCGTCCTGCGCGCCCTGGGCTGGCGGGACGCCGCTGACCTCGTCCTGTGCCCCGCCGACGCGGGCGGGCGCGGTCGGCCCCACCCCGACATGGTGCTCACCGCCGCCCTGCGCGCTCGGGTCTCCTCCGTGGCCGCCGTCGCCGTCGTCGGCGACACCGCCTCCGACATCCGCAGCGGACTGGGCGCGGGGGCCTCGGTCGCCGCGGGGGTCCGCACCGGCGCCCACGACGACGCCGCCCTGCGCGCGGCCGGGGCCACCCACGTCCTGGACGGCGTGGCCGACCTGCCCGGACTGCTCGCCGCGCGGGAGGGCTGAACCCGTGGGTATCCGCTTCGACCGCGTCAGCGTCGCCTACGGGGAGACCGTGGTCCTGGACGACCTCGACCTCACCGTCGAACCCGGCGAGTTCATGGCGCTGCTGGGCCCCTCCGGCTCGGGCAAGACCACCGCGCTGCGCGCCGTCGCCGGGTTCGTCCGCCCCGCCTCCGGGCGCGTCCTGCTCGGCGGGCGCGACGTCACCGGCCTGCCGCCGCACCTGCGGGGCGTGGGCATGGTCGTGCAGAGCTACGCCCTCTTCCCCCACATGCGGGTGGACCAGAACGTCGCCTTCGGGCTGAGGGCGCAGGGCGTGCCGCGCCGCGAGATCGCCGGGCGGGCCGCCGAGGCGCTGGAGATGACCGGGATGGGGGACTACGCGCGCCGCCACCCGCGCGAGCTGTCCGGCGGGCAGCAGCAGCGGGTGGCCATCGCCCGCGCCCTGGCCATCCGCCCCGGCGTGCTGCTGCTGGACGAGCCGCTGTCCGCGCTCGACGCCCAGCTGCGCTCGGACATGCTCGCCGAGCTGGCCCGCCTGCACCGCGAACTGCCCGACGTCACGATCCTCTACGTCACCCACGACCAGAGCGAGGCGCTCACCCTGGCCGACCGGGTGGCGGTCCTGGACCGGGCCCGGCTGCGCGACTGCGACACGCCCCAGCGCCTCTACCAGCGCCCCCGGACGCCGTTCACCGCCCGCTTCGTCGGCGGCGCCAACCTGCTGCCCGCGCGCCTGGCCGACGGGCGGGTGCACTGCTGCGGTACCGCCCTGGAGGCCGACCCCGGCGACCTGCCGCCCGGCACCGGTGACGGCGACGGGCTGCGGGTGTGCCTGCGCCCGCACCGGCTCACCCTCGGCGGGGGCGAGCACACCCTGGAGGGGCGGGTCACCGACGTCCAGTGGCGCGGCTCCACCCACCGGGTCACCGCCCTGGTCGGCGGCGTCCCCGTCACCGCCGAACTCCGGGAGATGCGGACCCCGCCCGAGACCGGTGCGGCGGTGACGCTCGGCTTCGCCCGCCGGGACGCCGTCCTGCTGCCGGAGGAGGAGACCTCGTGAGCGTCCGGACCGCACCGACCCCGGCGGGCACCGCGTCCGCGCCCTCCGAGGGCGGGGCCGCCCCGGCCCGGGCGCCCCGCACCCTCCCCGTGTGGGTGTGGGCCGTGCCGCCCGTCGTGCTGCTCGCCCTGGTGTTCCTGTACCCGCTCGCCCTCGTCGCGCTGGAGTCGGTCACCGCGCCCGGAGGCGGACTCACCACCGCCCACCACGCCGACGTCCTGTCCTCGGACTCCTTCCGGTCGGCGCTGGTCACCACCGTGCTCATCGCGGTCACCGCCACGCTGGGCTGCCTGGTCCTGGGCTTCCTCCTCGCCCTGGTCGTGGCGTTCGTGCCCTTCCCCGGCAGCGGGGCCACCGCACGGTTCATCGACACCTACCTGTCCTTCCCGTCCTTCCTCATCACCCTCGCGCTGCTGTTCCTCTACGGCACCGTGGGCGTGGCCAACGGCGTGTGGACGGAGGCCACCGGCGCCGAGACCGGCCCGATCAGCTTCCTCGCCACGCCCTGGGGCGTGGTCCTCGCCGAGATCACCTACTTCACGCCGTTCGTCATGCGACCGCTGCTCGCCGCGTTCGCCCAGCTCGACACCGCGCAGATCGAGGTCGCCTCCTCCCTGGGGGCCCGCCCCCTCAGGATCGTGCGGGCCGTCATCCTGCCCGAGGCCCTGCCCGCGCTCGCCGCCGGAGGCGCGCTCGTGCTGGTGCTGTGCCTCAACGAGTTCGCGATCGTCCTGTTCACCGGGGCCAAGGACGTGGTGACCCTGCCGATGCTCGTCTACAGCTCGGCGATCCTGGAGGCCGACTACACCACCGCCTGCGTCGTGGCCACGGTCAACGCGGCCCTGTCGGTCTCCCTCTACCTCGTCTACCGCGCGGCCACCACCCGGTTGCGCGCACCCTCCGGAGGCCGCCGTGCTCGTGCATAGCCGACCCGCCCGCTGGGTCGTGTGGGCGCTGTTCGCCGCGCTCGTCCTGCCGCTGTTCCTGCTCCCGCTCGGCGTCATCGTCACCGCGTCGGTGTCCACCAACTGGAGCGGTGTCCTGCCCTCGGGGCCCACCCTGGACAACTTCGCCGGGCTGTCCCGGGGCACCACCCTGGAGGCGCTGCGCGTCAGCGTGGTCACCGCCGCCACCGCCAGCGTCCTGGCCCTGGTCGCCGGGACCTGGTCCGCGCTGACCGCGCACGCGCTGCGCCGACGCGGCCGGGCCGTCCTCGACGCCCTCTTCATGCTGCCCGTCGCGGTTCCCACGGTGGTCGTCGGACTGGCCCTGCTGGTGGCCTTCAGCCGCCCGCCCCTGCTGCTCAACGGCACCCAGGCCATCGTGCTCATCGCGCACACCGTGCTGGTGACGGCCTTCGCCCACCAGTCGGTCTCCGCCGCCCTGGACCGGCTCGACCCGGCCTACGCGCAGGTGGCCGCGTCCCTCGGCGCCCGCCCGGCGCGGGTGCTGTTCCAGGTGCGGCTGCCCCTGCTGCTGCCCTCGCTCAGCGCCGCCGCCGGGCTCTGCTTCGCCCTGTCCATGGGCGAGCTGAGCGCCACGATGATGCTCTACCCGCCCAGCTGGATGCCGCTGCCGGTCCAGATCTACGCCGCCACCGACCGGGGCGCCCTCTTCTCCGGGGCGGCCTCGGCCATCGCCTTGATGGCCACCACCCTGGCCGTCCTGCTGCTGCTCTCCCGCGTGCGCACCCGCGCCGCCTACCGCTGACCTCTTCTCCCAGGAAGGCCCGCCATGTCCGCCGTCCGCATGACCGCCGCCCGTGTGTCCGCCGCCGCCACGGCGCTCGCCCTCGCCGGTGCCCTGACCTCCTGCGCCGCCTCCGACCCCGCCGACACCGTCACCGTCTACACCGCCGACGGCCTGCGCAACGAGGAGGGCACCGGCTGGCTCGACCAGGTCTTCGCCGACTTCGAGGCCGAGACCGGCGTCACCGTCCAGTACGTCGAGGGCGGCTCGGGTGAGATCGTCCAGCGCGCCGGACGTGAGAAGGCCAACCCGCAGGCCGACGTCATCGTCACCCTGCCGCCCTTCATCCAGCAGGCCGACGGCATGGGCCTGCTCCAGGAGTACGAGCCGCAGGGCTCCGAGCACGTCGAGGTCAAGGACCCCGAGGGCAGGTGGACCTCGATCGTCGACAACTACTTCTGCCTCACCTACAACACCGAGGAGCTGGAGGAGCCGCCCGCCACCTGGGAGGACCTGCTCGACCCCCGCTTCGAGGGCCGCCTCCAGTACTCCACGCCGGGCGTGGCGGGCGACGGCACGGCCGTGCTCATCCAGACCATGCACGACTTCGGCGGCCTGGAGCCCGCCATGGACTACCTCGGCGAGCTCCAGGCCAACAACGTCGGCCCGTCCTCCTCCACCGGCGCGCTCGGCCCCAAGGTGGACAAGGCCGAGCTGCTGGTCGCCAACGGCGACGTCCAGATGAACTTCGCCCAGGCCCGCACCATGCCCAACCTCGGCATCTGGTTCCCCGCCACCGAGGGAGGCCAGCCGACCACCTTCGCCCTGCCCTACACCGCCGGGCTCGTCGAGGGCGCGCCCCAGGCCGACAACGGCCGTGCCCTCCTCGACTTCCTGCTCTCCGAGGCCGCCCAGGAGCAGGTCGTCCCCGTCGCCGGGGGCTTCCCCGCCCGCACCGACGTCCCGGTGGAGGGCGAGGGCGCCGAGGAGCTGGAGGCGCTCATGGAGGGCGTGGAGGTCTTCGAGCCCGACTGGGACGACATCGACGCCAACCTGCCCGAGTACCTCGACGCCTGGCGCGAGGCCACCGGCGGCTGACCCCGGCCGGTCACGGGCCTCGGGTGGCAGCCCGGGCCACTACTGACCCGTAGGCGGCCGCCGGTCCCGCGCGCCGGAGGAACCGCGCGCGGGACCGGCGGGAGGGCTCAGATCACGCCGAAGACGAACCCGCCCGGGGAGGCGGAGTCCTCGCCGAAGAGGTACTCCCGAGCCGACAGGACGAACTCCGCGCGGCCGATGAACCCGTCGCCGTCGGTGTCCAGGGCCTTGAACCGGTCCAGGGCGTCGGAGGAGGAGGCCCCCAGGACCTCGGCGTACCTGACGTACTCCGCCTCGCTGATCGACCCGCCGTCGTCGGTGTCGAGGAGGTCGAAGACCGCCTCGGCCACGCCCTCGGTCATGTTGAACCGGCTCCTGTCCTCGGAGGCGGCGTGCATCGCCGCGACGAACGCCTCCCGGTCCAGGCGCGCCTCGGCGGGCGACCCGTGGCGGAGCAGCTCCAGCCAGAGCATCTGATAGGAGGCGCGGACGGCCTGGGCCCGGCGGTCGCTCAGGTCCAGCGCGTACCCGTTCGTGTAGCGGTCGACCAGGCGCTGGTAGTCGTCCCAGGTGATGGCCCCGTCGCGGTCGGTGTCCAGCGTGTCGAAGAGGCGGCCGAACCTCTCGGCGACCGCGGTGGCGGGAACGGTGTCCACGTGCATTCCTCTCGTCGGCGGGCGGGCGCGTCCCACCCCTGCACCTTCGAGTGTCCCGCGACCGGAGGGGTTCCCCGCCCCCGCGCGCCCGGTCCGGGCCCGGACGGCGCCCGAGACGGGCGGGGAAGGGCCCCGGCCCGCGTGCCGGGGCGGTTCGCGCAGGTCCTAGGCTCGTTCCCGACAACGACGTCGAGCAAGGACGGGCCCCATGGACGTACGCGCCCACATCGAGGCACACCGGGACGAGTTCGTCTCCTCCCTCAAGGAGTGGCTGGCGATCCCCTCCATCTCCGCCGACCCCGCGCACCATCCCGACGTGGTCCGCTCCGCCCGGTGGCTCGCCGACCACCTCACCGCGACCGGCTTCCCCACCGTCGAGGTGTGGCAGACCCCCGGCCTGCCCGCCGTGTTCGCCGAGTGGCCCGCCGCCGACCCCGACGCCCCCACCGTGCTCGTCTACGGACACCACGACGTCCAGCCCGTCGACCCGGTCCAGGAGTGGGAGACCGATCCGTTCACGCCCACCGAGCGCGGCACCTCCCTGTTCGCGCGCGGGGCCTCCGACGACAAGGGACAGGTGCTCTTCCACGCCCTCGGCGTGAGCGCCGCCCTGGCCGCCTCCGGCGCCGACGCCCCGCCCGTCACGCTCAAGCTGCTCGTGGAGGGCGAGGAGGAGTCGGGCTCGGTCCACTTCGCCGACCTGATGCGCGCCAACCGCGACCGCCTGGCCTGCGACGTCGCCGTCATCTCCGACACCACCATGTGGGCGGCCGACACCCCGTCCATGTGCGTGGGCATGCGCGGCGTCACCGACGTCGAGATCAGTCTGTACGGCCCCGGACGCGACCTGCACAGCGGCTCCTTCGGCGGTGCCGTCCCCAACCCGCTCAAGGCCATGAGCGACCTGCTGTCCGGCCTGCACGACGAGGACGGCCGGGTCGCCGTCCCCGGGTTCCACGACGGGGTGGTCGAGGCCAGCCAGGAGGAGCGCGACCTCATCGCCCTGCTGCCCTTCGACGAGCGCGAGTGGCTGGCCACCGCCGCCTCCACCGCCACCTGGGGTGAGCGGGGCTACAACACGCTGGAGCGGATCTGGCTGCGCCCGACCGCCGAGATCAACGGCATGTGGGGCGGCCACACCGGCTCGGGGGGCAAGACCGTCGTCCCGCGTTCCGCGCACGCCAAGGTCAGCTTCCGGCTGGTTCCCGGCCAGGACCCGCTGCACGTGCAGGACCGCGTCCGCGCCTACGTCGAGGCGGCCACCCCCGAGGGCCTGCGCGCCGAGACGGAGTTCGGCGGACCGGGCGTGCGCGCCTGCGCCTCCGACCTGTCCTCCACCGCGCTGAAGGCGGCCCGCTCGGCCATGGAGCGCGCCTTCGGCACGCAGGTCCTGTTCACCCGCGAGGGCGGCAGCGGCCCCGAGGCCGACATCGCCGACATCCTCGGGGCGCCGCTGGTCTTCCTCGCCGTCGGCCTGGACGAGGACCGCATCCACGCCCCCAACGAGAAGGTGGAGGTCCCCCTGCTGCTCAAGGGCGCCGAGAGCGCCGCGTACCTGTGGGAGGAACTCGGCGGCGTCGGCTGAGCCGTGACCGCGCGGCGGTGGGACCACGCCGCGCACGGGGACCACGCCGCGCAAGGATGCGCGCGGTCCCGACGGGTGTTATGCACGCTGTAGACACGGGCCCCGCCAGGCGGCCCGCCGATCCGGAAGGACCCATGGACGCCGACGCGACTCCCTCCCTCTCCCGCTTCTCCGTCGACCCCGCCGCGCACCGGCGCCTGGACGGGGAGTGGCTGGCCGAGGCGTGGGCCGCCCCGGGCACCCGGGTGCTGGTACTGGAGGGCGGGGACCCCGTCAGCCACGGCTGGCGGGCCGTCATGGCCAAGCAGTCCCGGGCCCTGATCACCACCGGGGACAGCCCCGAACTCGTCATGGTCCCCCCGGCCGAGGCGCCCGAGGGCGAGCGCTACCTGCTCGGCACCGACGGGCGGGACGCCTACTTCGCGGTCCGCTCCGGCCGGGAGCTCGCCGCCACCGAACAGGCCGCCCCGGCCTCCCTGCGCGAGATCGGCTCGCTCCTGGGCGACCGCGACACCGGGCTGATGACCCGCGCCGTCGCCCTCGCGAACTGGAACGCCACTCACGGGTTCTGCCCCCGCTGCGGCTCCCGCACCACCCCGGCCGCGGCCGGGCACGTGCGCGTGTGCGACGAGGAGGGCACCGAGCAGTACCCCCGGATGGACCCGGCGGTGATCATGCTGGTGCACCGCGAGCGCGACGGCCGCGAGGAGATGCTGCTGGGCAACAACCCCCACTGGGACGCCCGCCGCTTCTCGGTGCTGGCCGGGTTCGTCGACGCGGGGGAGTCGCTGGAGCAGGCCGTGGTCCGCGAGGTCGCCGAGGAGGCGGGGATCGTGGTCGAGCGCCCGCGCTACCTGTCCTCGCAGCCCTGGCCCTTCCCGCGCAGCCTGATGGTGGGCTACACCGCGCGGGCCGTGGGCGAGACCGAGCGCACCGACGACGAGATCGGCGTCACCCGGTGGTTCACCCGCGCCGAACTGGCCGAGGCCGTGCACTCGGAGGAGGTCCTGCTGCCCGGGCGGGTCTCGATCGCCCGCACCCTCATCGAGCACTGGTACGGCGCCGATCTCCCCGGCGGCTGGTGACCCCGGACCAGCTCCCGCGAGCGGCGGACGGGAGCCGCTGCCGGCGAGGACGCCTCCGGGGTACGGGGGAAAGCGCCCGGGCGGGGCCGGGGCCCCGCCGTGATCTTGTACTTACAGCGTGTCTCGACGGTCCAACCTCGCTACAAGTACAAGATCACCGCAGGTCGGAACCTCTCGTGCCACACCAGCAACGTTTCTGGCCAGTCCGCTAACGCGAACCGGGGGAGGCGCCCAGTTCGTCGGGCAGCACGGTGAGAGGGCTCGTGCTGCTCTCCACCACGTCCCGCGCCAGGTCGGCCACCTTGCGGCCGCGCGAGCGCGCCGAGGAGCGCAGCCGCTCGAAGGCCTCGCGGGGCGCCATCGTGTGCCGCTCCGCCAGGACCCCGATCGCCTGCTCCACCACCACGCGTGAGTGCAGCGCGTGCTCCAGCTGCGCGATGGTGTGCCGCAGCCGTTCCACCTCCGAAGCGCCCTCCGGGGCCCGGCCGGGCGCCTGGGAACGCGGGGTCCGGGTCCCCGACTCGCCGGTGAGCAGGTCCGCCAGGACCATCGCGCTCACCAGGTCGGGCACCTCCTCGCCGCCGCCCACCCGCCACCCGGCCGGGGTGCGGCGGACCACACCGGTGTCCACCGTGTCGGCGACCGCAATGTCATGAGGCCTCATGTCCTCCCCCAACTCCACACTCCCCGTCGTCATCGTCCGAGCCCTTCGTGACCCGAGCGCCGTCGGAGGTGCACCGCCGAAGGCGGGCCCCGCGGTGCGGGCCCCGGGCCGCACCCTGGGGCGCGGCCCGCGGCCCGCGTACCGTCCTACGACAGCTCGGCCAGTTTCTGCTTCACCTGAGCGAGCGACGGGTTGGTCATCGCCGCGCCGTCACTGAAGACCAGCGTCGGAACCGTCTGGTTGCCGCCGTTGGCCTTCATGACCAGTTCCGCGGCCTCCGGGTGCTCCTCGATGTTCACCTCACGACCGGTGATTCCCTCGCGGGCGAGCTGGCTCTTGAGCCGTTTGCAGTACCCGCACCACGGGGTGGTGTACATCGTGAACTGTTCGGTCGCCGCGCTCGTCATGTCGCTCACGTCCTTCTTTCGTCTACGGTCGATGGGTCGGTCCGGTCATCTCAACACCGAGGGGTCCGGACCGCTTCCCGGGACCGCGCGACACAACGTGGGACGCCTCACAGGACCAACTGGTTCTGGAATGTCTGATGTGCCTCACGCGGCCCGGCGGCGGGCGCGGGGGCCGATCCGCTCCCCGCCACGACCGATACTTGAGAGACTGGGACCCCATCCACCCCGACCCTACGCAGGAGCACCATGGACCCCGACCGCGTCCTGGAGGGACTGGACCCGGAGCAGACCCAGGCCGCACGCGCGCTGCGCGGCCCCGTGTGCATCCTGGCCGGTGCCGGAACGGGCAAGACCCGGGCCATCACCCACCGCATCGCGTACGCGGTCTCCAGCGGGGTGGTCGCCGAGCAGCAGGTCCTCGCGGTCACCTTCACCGCGCGCGCCGCCGGGGAGATGCGCGGCAGGCTGCGCGCCCTGGGCGCCCCCCGCGTGCAGGCCCGCACCTTCCACGCCGCCGCCCTGCGCCAGCTCTCCTTCTTCTGGCCCCAGGTCGTCGGCGGCGAGAAGCCCACCCTCATCGAGAGCAAGCTCTCGGTGGTCTCCCGCGCCGCCCACTCGGTGGGCCTGCAGCCCGACCGCAACGGCCTGCGTGACCTGGCCAGCGAGATCGAGTGGTCCAAGGTCACCCAGGTGCGCCCCACCGACTACGACAAGGCCGTGGTCAAGGCGGGCCGCCAGCCCCCGATGCCCGCGGGCGAGGTGGCCCGGGTCTTCGAGGCCTACGAGGACATACGCCGCGAGCACAACCTCCTCGACTTCGAGTCCATGCTCGAACTCACCGCAGGCATGATCACCGAGTACCCGGCCATCGCCCAGCGCGTGCGCGAGCAGTACCGGTACTTCGTCGTCGACGAGTTCCAGGACGTCAACCCGCTCCAGCGCCTGCTCCTGGACGCCTGGCTGGGCGACCGCGACGACCTGTGCGTGGTCGGCGACCCCAGCCAGACCATCTACTCCTTCGCCGGGGCCACCCCCGGCTACCTGACCGGGTTCGGCGCCCGCTACCCCCACGCCACCGTGGTCCAGCTGGTCCGCGACTACCGCTCCACCCCCCAGGTCGTGCGGGTGGCCAACCACGTCATCGCCCAGGCGCGCGGCACGACCTCCGCCCAGCACCTGACCCTCCAGGCCCAGCGCCCCGACGGCCCCGACCCCATGTACCAGGAGTACGACGACGAGCCCGCCGAGGCCACCGGGGTCGCCCGCAAGATCAGCGTCCTGATGGAGGGCGGCACTCCGGCCAGCGAGATCGCGGTGCTGGTGCGCACCAACGGCCAGTCGGCCTCCTACGAACAGGCCCTGACCGACGAGGGCGTGCCGTTCACGATGCGCGGGACCACCCGGTTCTTCGAGCGCCCCGAGATCAAGCAGGCCGTGCACACCCTGCGCGGCGCCCGGCACGGTGCGGCGGGGGAGGAGGCCGAGCCCCTGGTGCGCACCGTCCGCCAGCTGCTCGGGCAGCTCGGCCTGACCGAGGCCGCGCCCGAGGGGCGCCAGGCCCGCGAGCGCTGGGAGTCGCTGTCCGCGCTGGCCCAGCTGGCCGAGGACATGGCCGCCGCGCCGCGGCCCGACGGCGCGCCGGTGACCATGGCCGACCTCGTGGACGAGCTCGACGTGCGCATGGCCACCGAGCACGCGCCCGGCTTCGAGGGCGTCACCATCGCCTCCCTGCACGCGGCCAAGGGCCTGGAGTGGGACGCCGTCTTCCTGGTCGGCCTCACCGAGGGCATGATGCCGATCATCTACGCCGAGACCGACGAGCAGGTGGAGGAGGAGCGCCGCCTGTTCTACGTGGGCGTCACGCGGGCCCGCGAGCACCTGGCGATGTCGTGGTCCCTGGCCCGCTCGCCCGGCGGCAGGAAGACCCGCAAGCCCTCCCGCTTCCTCGACGGCCTGCGCCCCGCCTCCCCGTCCACCGCCTCCCGGCGCGCCGAGCGCCGCAAGGGCGGCGTGACCCGTTGCCGGGTGTGCTCGGCGACCCTCACCGACGCGGCCGAGCGCAAGCTGGGCCGCTGCCTGGACTGCCCCTCCAGCTACGACGAGGCCCTGCTGGAGCGGTTGCGCGAATGGCGCCGCGCGTGCGCGCAGGAGCAGAAGGTGCCCGCGTACGTGATCTTCACCGACGCCACCCTCCAGGCCGTCGCCGAGCAGGAGCCCGGCAGCCTCACCCAGCTCGCGGCCGTGTCCGGTGTCGGCGCGGTCAAGCTCGATCGCTACGGTGAGGCGGTACTGGCGCTGGTGGAGGGCGCGGACCCGGCGGACGTCGCGGACCGCCGGGCGGAAGACGACGGGGAGGAAGCGGCGGATGAGTGAGAGCGCCGACGCGCAGGTGCGGGGGCAGTCCCTCGCCGACCTGCTGACCGTGCTGGACCTGGAGCGGATCGAGGACGACATCTTCCGGGGCAGCAGCCCCGAGGAGGGTCCGCAGCGGGTGTTCGGCGGCCAGGTCGCGGGCCAGGCGCTGGTCGCGGCGGGGCGCACCGTCCCCACCGAGCGCCACGTGCACTCCCTGCACGCGTACTTCATACGCCCCGGCGACCCCTCGGTGCCCATCGTCTACGAGGTGGACCGCGTCCGGGACGGCCGCTCCTTCACCACCCGCCGGGTGGTGGCCGTCCAGCACGGCAAGCCGATCTTCACCCTGTCGGCCTCCTTCCACAAGGAGGAGCCGGGTCTGGACCACCGGATCCCGATGCCCGACGTCCCGCCGCCGGAGGAGCTGCCGAGCACCCGCGAGCGCCTGCGGGAGGCCTTCGGCCGGGTGCCCGGGTTCGTGCGTTGGCACCCCATCGAGCTGCGCCCGGTGGGACCGCTGTCCTACGAGGCCGAGCGCGACCCGCGGCTGCGCACCGCCAACAACCCGGTGTGGCTCAAGGTGGACGGCAAACTGCCCGATGACCGTCTCACCCACGTGTGTCTGATGACCTACGCCTCGGACATGACCCTGCTGGACACCGTGCTGCTGCGCCACGGCCGCTCCTTCGCGGGGATCTCCATGGCCAGCCTGGACCACGCGATGTGGTTCCACCGGCCGTTCCGCGCCGACGAGTGGCTGCTGTACGCGCAGGAGGCCCCGACCGCTCAGGGAGCCCGCGGCCTGGCGCGCGGGCTGGTCTACACCCGCGAGGGCGAACTCGTGTGCTCGGTGGTGCAGGAGGGACTGATTCGGGTGGTGGACGCCGAGGGCTGGTCCGACACCCTTCCGGAACCGTTCTAGAGGAGAAGGCCCCGGTCACGGCACGTGCCGTGACCGGGGCCTCGTCGCGTCGCGGGGAGGACGGGGGATGCCAGAGGGCAACGCCTCCGGGCGCCGCGGCATTCCCGCGAACCCATGACCGGATGCGGACGTTTCCGCAGGTCAAAAATAGGTTGCTCTCTTTCTGCGCCAACCCATAGTGTGTACCTCGTCGCAATGACCGCTCCCGGCGCGGGTGCAAGATCCCGCCGCCCGACAGTGAAGGAGGTGCCCGATCCAATGACCAGCATCACGGAGACCACAGGCTTCGTCACCGGCTTCGCCATGCCGTCGCGTCAGCTGTCCCCGACCGCTGTTCAGGGCACCCTCCTGGGCGGTCACACGGACGTCTTCGCCGCGGGCGTCGGCAACGGCGGCACCGGGTTCCTCGGATCCCGTTCCCCGTTGATGGCGTCCCAGATCGAGCGGACCGTCCTCGGCAGTGGTGTGTCCGTCGAGTCCGAGCTCGCCCTTGATCGTGGCAAGCGCCAGACGAAGCACGCAGCAGAAGCTACCCAGCGCCCGTATGGCGCATCGGGGGAGTGTCCACGGAGGATTTCGGCCTAGAGCAGGACAGGCCGAGAGCTTCGACCGTGGCCGCGGACCCCGACAGGGGCCGCGGCTTTCTTTGTATCTTCGCCAGCTCCCCGTCCCCCAGGGACGAGGGAGAGGGCGGCGGCATCGCAAGTCCAGGTCCCCCACCGGACCGGTTCCGGTGACCAGTCACCGACCGCGTTGTACGAAACGATCAAAGATCTTGGAGGGCACCGATGCTTGCGTCGGTCCTGGAAACGCCCTGGCTGGGCGACACCGAAGTTCCCTGCCGCCTGGAGCCCGACCTGTTCTTCGCCGAGGCGCCCGCCGACGTCGAGGCGGCCAAGGCCGTCTGCGGCGCGTGCCCCGTACGGGAGCAGTGCCTGGCCGACGCCCTGGAGCGCGGCGAGCCCTGGGGGGTCTGGGGCGGGCAGCTGCTCGTCTCCGGACAGGTCGTGGCGCGCAAGCGCCCCAGGGGCCGCCCCCGGAAGAACCCCGCTCCGGTCGCGGCCTGACCGTTCCAGCCACAGCCTCCCCACAGACCCGAAGGATCGAAGACAGATGATGATGGAACTCATGCGCGTGGTCGAGCGGACCGACGTCGAGACGCGTGAACAGCAGGGCAGAAGGCTCACCGCTCGCCAGTTGCGCGCCCGCCAGCGCGAGGAGCGCCGTGCCGAACAGGCGCTCATGGAAATCGCGTGGTCACGTCTGTGTTGACGGGACGCACGACGCCCTGAACTGATCACGGTGCCGGTCCGGGACCGGGCGGGCCCCTCCTGGGGTCACCGTCCGGTCTCTTTTGTGTATCCGAAAGGGCACCGGAATGTCCCGGGAAGCCCCTTCGTGACCCGTCCCACAGCCGAAAAACGGCCCTGGTCAGGGCGGAATGTGCTACCGGTCCGTGTTTTTCGGTTACGTTGCGGGAGTCGGAGAAGCCGACAGATCGGCGACATAACAGGACAGGACACACCTGTGCTGGAGCGCCTCGCTCGGCTACCGTAAAGTTCGTGCTCTCGAACACCAAAATCGAGGTACGACGCAGTCCTCGTCGCCGCCGCACGGTGTCGGCCTACAGGGACGGGGACACCACGGTCGTCCTCGTGCCCGCGACGTTCTCCCGCGCAGAGGAAAAGCGCTGGGTGGGCCGCATGCTGCAACGACTGGAGGCCCGCGAGGGGCGCCGCAACCCCGGCGACGCCGAACTCCACGAGCGCGCGCTGGAACTGGCCCGCCGCTACCTGGACGGCACCGAGCTCCCCGAGAGCGTGCGCTGGGTGGACAACCAGAACTCGCGCTGGGGGTCGTGCACCCCCGAGACCCGCACGATCCGCATCTCCCGCCGCGTCGCCGGAATGCCCTCCTGGGTCGTGGACTACGTCCTCATCCACGAGCTCGCGCACCTGTTCATCCCGCACCACGGCCGGGAGTTCTGGGACCTGGTGCGCCGCTACCCCAAGGCCGAGCGGGCCCGCGGCTACCTGGAGGGCTTCAGCGCAGCCTCCCGCGCCGAGTCCGGCGAGCCCTTCGGCGCCGAGGAAGAGCTCGACGCCGCCGAGGTCGCCTTCGAGGAGTGATCGGAGCGGCGCTCCGCCCCAGGGGGTGACCCTTGTCAGGTGACCTTAGCCAGGCACCGGTAGGGCGTGCGGGTTCCCCGTCCGCCGAAGGGGGGTGGGTGGTCGTGGTGGGTTCTGGCTTCAGGGTTCAGTGTTGGGGGCGGGGACCGACTGAGGGCAAGTTCGCCTAGCGAACTTGGCGAAGGAGATCCCTTGACTCCGGTCACTCCAGGTGTCTGGTTGGCGTCACGAGGGCGGTCGGGAGAGTGCCGGGTGGAACGCCACCGGGAGTGGCCCCTCAGCCATCTGGGGACGGGGGGTCAACACGGTTTAGACCACAGTCACCACGAAGCCCTGCACGTGACCGGGCGTCGTAGGGGGTCCGCACGTTGTAGAGCGGACCGGCGTCAGCAACCAGGCACCCGTAGGGCCCGGGCTGGCGCTGGGTGCGGCGGGGTTGGCGTAGAGCGGACCGGTATCGACAACCAGGCCACCGAGCGCTACGCCACCAACTACGGCTGACCCGACGTGAACGGCCCCGCCGGAGAGCTCCGGCGGGGCCGTCGTGTGCCATGGGAGCGCGGGGACGCGACCAGTGCCCGCCTCAACGGGCGCACGAGCCAGCGCGCGCCCGCGTTTCGGGGCAGTGCGTGCCCGTGCCTGCTTTCCGCGTCGACGGGCGCCCGGGCTCGGGCCACCCCGCACTCGCGTTCCGCACTCGCGTTCAGTGTCAGCCCGTTCCCGGGTCCGTGCCCAGAGGGCGGGTGGACAAACGCAGGCGCTCGGCCACAGCCCGGGCGGCGGTGCGCACCAGGGAGCGGCACACCTCGTCAGAGGGCTCAGGCAGGTCGTCCACCGGGAACCAGCCCAGGTCGGCCGACTCGTCGGGGTCGCGCACCAGAACCGCGTCCTCGGGTGCGACCACCGCGTACTGCACGTCCAGATGGAAGCTGCCGCCCCCGCAGGGCACCGCGTGGCGGTCCAGCCCGACGGGCTCGGGCAGCAGGGTGAGCCCCCGGATGCCCGACTCCTCGGCCGCCTCGCGCAGCGCCGCCGCGCCCAGGGTGGTGTCCTCCGGCTCGCAGTGCCCGCCGGTCTGCAACCAGATCCGGTGGATCCGGTGCAGGGTGAGCACCGCGCGCGAGCCGTCGGCGGAGATGATCGCCGTGCTGGCCGTCACGTGGCCGGGCAGGCAGGAGCGCCACATCCCGTCCCCGTGCGCGTCCAGGTGGTCGAGGTAGGAGCGGCGCAGCTCCTCCTGTCGGGCGTCGGGCGCGGTCCACGCGCCCAGCACCGCCCGGGCGTCCGCGTGCAGTGACACCTACGCGCCCTCTCCCCGGTCTCCCCGGCCGTCGTCCTCGTGGCCGTCCCGGTGGTCGGCGTCGGAGGAGCCCTTGCCGGACCGACCCTCATCCGAGGAGCCCTCACCGGACTTGCCCTCAGCCGAGGAGCCCTTGCCGGACCGCTCCTCATCCGACGCGTCCTCGTCGGCCCCCGCCCTGGCCTCCGCCCTCTTCTGGCCGGGGGCGTCCCCGGTCAGCGAGGAGATGTCGAAGTCGGCGCCGCCGAACTCGTCACCGCCCCCGCGCACGAAGGCCTCCGGGTCGTCCAGGTCGTCACCGGTGGGCATCAGGTCCGGGTGCTCCCAGACCGCGTCCCGGCCCTCCACGCCACGCGCCTCCTCCAGGGCGGACCACAGAGCGGACGCCTCGCGCAGACGGCGCGGGCGCAGCTCCAGGCCGACCAGGGCGGCGAACGTGTGCTCGGCGGGCCCGCCGGTCGCCCGGCGGCGCCGGGTCGCCTCGGCCAGGGCGTCCGCCTGCGGCAGACGGCCGGACACCGCGGACGAGACCACGGTGGCCACCCAGCCCTCGATCAGCGCCAGGGTGGTCTCCAGCCGGGCCAGCGCGGCCTTCTGCTGCGGGGTGTCCTCGGGCTGGAGCAGTCCCTCGCCCCCGACGCCGCCCAGGGCCTCCTGGAGCGCCTCGGGGTTGGTGAGGTCGATCTCACCGAGCCGGTCCTCCAGGCCGCTGATGTCGAAGGACATCCCGTCCGCGTACTCGTTGACCAGCCGGGACACGTGCGAGCGCAGCCACGGCACGTGCGAGTACAGCCGGTGCACGGCGGCCTCGCGGGCGGCCAGGTACAGGCGCACCTCGTCCTCGGGGACCTCCAGGCCCTCGCTGAAGCGCGCCACGCCGGAGGGCAGCAGCGCCGCGCGGCCCTCACCGGCCAGGGGCAGCCCGATGTCGGCGGTGCCGACCACCTCGCGGGACAGCTCGCCCACGGCCTGGCCCGCCTGGCGGCCGACCATCATGTTGCCCATCTGCTGGATCATGCCCAGCAGCGGACCGGCGACGGACCGCATCTCCTCGGGCAGGTTCTGCCCCATCGACCGGACGGTCTTGCTGGTCAGCGGGTCGCACAGCTGCACCCACGAGTCCATCGTCCGCTCGATCCACTCCGACCGGCTCCAGGCCTGGGCGGTGTGGACGCCCGACGGCAGGTCGGTAGCCTGGTCGAGCCACAGGTCGGCTAGGCGCAGGGCCTCCTCGACCCTTGTGTAGTCGGACGCCGGGACGCTCGGGTCGCCCTCCTGGGCGACCGTCTGGCGTGCGACGTCCTTGGCCATGTCCCAGTTCACCCCGGACGACGACTTCTGGTCGCCGCCGGGACCGGGACCGGGTTGGGCCGACATCATGTCGGCGAACTGACGCAGCATGTTGGCCATCTGCTGCGGGTCGCCGAACGGGAAGCCGTCCGGCGTTCCGGATCCTCCTCCGCCCGGGCCGCCGCTGCCGGCACCCGAGCCGGAGTCGCCAGAACGGCGTCCGGACTCGTCATCGGGATCGTTCGGCATGCTGAAACCGAATGGCAGGTCGCTCACAATCAGACCTCAGGCAGGATTAGGTTTGGTCTCCACTGTCACGTTAGCTGGGAGTCGCCCGGAGTGAATACCGAAAGCAGCCAGGTTCGCCCAGAGCACAGCCCCTCCGAGGGAACGGGCACGGTGGTCGCTGTCACCGGTGCCGCCTCCGGGGTGGGCCGGCTCCTCGTGCAACGCCTGGCCGCGCCAGAGAGTTCCGCACGCCTTCGCGAGGTCGTCGCCATCGACGCCGAACTCGCCGACCTGCGCGGTGTCACCTGGCGCATCGCCGACGTGTGCGACCCCGGACTGGTCTCCCGGCTCGGCGGGGTCGACGTGCTCGTGCACACCGCCGACGACCGCTCCCTGGAGACCCGGCCCGCGCGGCGCCGCGCGCACAACATCCGCGCGGCCCAGACGGTCCTGACCGCCGCGGCGGCCTCGGGGGTGCCCCGCGTCATCCTGGTCACCAGCACCATGGTCTACGGAGCCGCCCCCGACAGCCCCGTGCCCCTGGCGGAGAACGCGGCGCGCGTGTCCGACAACAGCGAGGGGCTCATGGGCGACTTCGCCGAGATCGAGGCCCTCGCCGAGCGCGCCCGCCGGGCCCACCCCAGTCTCACCGTCACCGTCGTGCGCCCCGCCCCGCTCGTGGGGCCCGGGCTCGACACCCTGCTCAGCCGCCACTTCTCCGCCCCGCGCCTGCTCACCGTCAAGGGGCACGAACAGCACTGGCAGTTCTGCCACGAGGACGACCTGGCCAGCGCCCTGGCCTTCTGCGCCCTGCACGGGGTGGATGGACCCGAGGGCGTGGTCGCCGTCGCCAGCGAGGGCTCCCTCACCCAGGACGAGGTGGAGGCCGTCGCCGGGATGAAGCACTTCGAGGTGCCCGCCAACCTGGCCTTCGGCGCCGTCCGCCGTCTCCACCAGGCACGGATCACCCCGGCGGCGGAGGGAGAGCTGAAGTTCCTCGTCTACCCGTGCGTGGTGGACTGCGCGGTGCTGCGCGAGGCCGGGTGGAAGCCCGCCCACGACAACGGGTCCGCCCTGGCCGCCCTGCTGGAGTCCCGCAGCGGCAGGCCCGCGCTGGTCGGCCGCAGCCTGGGCCGCAAGGAGGTCACCATCACCGCCGCGGGCGCCGCCGGAGCCGCCGCGGCGGCCATCGGCACCGCCGCCGCCATCCGCCATCTGCGCAAGCGCAAGGGGGTGTGAGGCCCGGAGCCCGTGCGCGCGGCACGTGCGGTCCTGTGCCGGGTCCGCGAACATCCGGCCGACCCCGGGGCCCGTGCGCGTGCGGCGGAACGCGCACCCGGTTCCCCACATGGGGGAACGTCCGGTTGGTACGGTCATGTCGTGGAAGAGATCACTCTCGCGTCAGTACGCGACACCCCCCTGTCGGTGGACGAGGTCCTCGCCGCGGTCTCCGACCCGCGCGCGGGCGGCACCGCGGTCTTCGTCGGCACCGTCCGCGACCACGACCACGGCCGTGACGTCGCCCGCCTGGCCTACTCCGCCCACCCGACGGTGGAGGCCCAGCTGCGCGTCGTCATGGAGAAGGTCCTCAGCGACACCTCCGTCCCGGGCCGCCCCGTGGTGCGGATGGCCGCGACGCACCGTGTCGGTCAGCTGGAGATCGGCGACATCGCGGTGGTCGTGGCCGCCGCGGCCGAGCACCGGCAGGAGGCCTTCGAGGCCTGCCGCCGCCTCATCGACGACCTCAAGGCCCAGGTGCCCATCTGGAAGCAGCAGGACTTCGAGGACGGCCGCAGCGAGTGGGTGGGCGCTCCCTGACCGTCCGCGGCGGCCGGACGGGCCGGAGGGAGGGCGGACCTCCGCGGGTCCGTGCGCGGCAATAGGCTGGGGGGCATGCTTCGTCGTGCCATGACCCTCGTTGTCGCGCTCGTCC
The DNA here is from genome assembly GCF_965343085.1 of Nocardiopsis synnemataformans. Lineage (NCBI taxonomy): Bacteria > Bacillati > Actinomycetota > Actinomycetes > Streptosporangiales > Nocardiopsidaceae > Nocardiopsis > Nocardiopsis synnemataformans. The sequence continues at coordinate 121,292 of NZ_CBDRFA010000010.1, forward strand.
TCCTCGTCGGGCTCGGGATCGGCAGTCTCTACCTGCCCGTGCCCTACCTGGTCGCCGCGCCGGGCCTGACCGTCAACACGGTCGGGCAGACCGACCGTGGGCCGGTCATCGAGATCGAGGGCGCCGAGAGCTACGAGCACGAAGGCACCCTGTCCATGGTGACCGTGCAGTACGCGGGCGGGCCCCAGCACCGGCTCGACTTCCTCACCGTCGTCACCGCCTGGCTCTCGCCCACCCAGGCGGTCCTGCCCGAGGAGCTGCTCTTCCCCTCGGGGCGCACGCCCGAGGAGGTCAGCCAGCGCCAGACGGTGCAGATGAACGACTCGCAGACCGACGCCACCGCCGCCGCGCTCACCCAGCTCGGCATGGAGTACGAGGCGGTCCCCGTGGTCAGCGGCACCGTCGAGGGCATGCCCGCGCACGGTGTGGTGGAGGCGGGCGACGCCGTCGTGGCCGTGGACGGCGAGCCGGTGCCCACGCGGGGCGGCGACCCCGACGTCCCCGCGGGCAGCGCCGCGGTCGTGGAGATGGTCGGCGACCGCGAGCCCGGCGACCCGGTCGGGCTCACCCTGGAGCGCGACGGCGAGACCGTCGAGGTGGAGGTCGCCAGCGAGGAGGGCGACTCGGGCGGTGCGGCGGTCGGCGTGCTCATCGCCGACGAGACCGACTTCCCCGTGGACGTGGAGATCACGATCGGCGACATCGGCGGACCCAGCGCGGGCATGATGTTCGCGCTCGGGATCATGGACCGCCTCAGTGAGGAGAGCCTCACCGGCGGCGCGGACGTCGCCGGGTCGGGCACCATCACCGCTGACGGCCGGGTCGGCGGGATCAGCGGCATCCCGCAGAAGATGGTCAGCGCCCAGCGCGACGGGGCCGAGTACTTCCTCGTGGCCGCCGACAGCTGCTCCCAGGTCTCCCAGTCGGCCGCCTACGGCGAACTGGATGTGGTCCGGGTGGAGACCCTCGGCGACGCGGTCGGGGCGCTGGAGACCATCCGTACGGGTGAGGGCGAGCTGCCGCGCTGCGAGTAGGAGCGGTGCCTCTCCGGCCCTTCGCCTCTGCGCGCGCCCTCGCGGTGCTCGCTCCGGTCCGTGCTCGGGCGCCCCGAGTACGGGAACCCTCGTCCCTGCGCGCGCACCCTCGTTCCTCGGGCGCGCGCTTCGAGCCTCCAGAACCCCGTGGGCGCCCTCGCGGTCCCCGGGCCCCGCACGCGGGTCAGCCCTGTTCGGACTCCTCGTCCAGGTCCAGGGTCAGCGCCAGCGCGGAGGTCAGCGCGGGGATGAGGTCCGCCCCGTTGAGCACCTCCGACTCGCTGTCGTGGCTGCGCATGCGCATCGCGCAGTGCCGCGAGCCGTCGCGCAGCACACCGGCGACCATGCGGATCTCCTCGGTCTCGCGGCCGGAGGAGACCGGCTGCTCGTCCGGGGCCAGGGTCTCGTCCGTGCCCTTGACCACCAGGCGCTCCATCACCAGCGCGCACCCGGCCACGCCCTCCGGCCACAGGATGCGGCCCAGCGCCTCCTCCAGCGGGACGTCGGCGGGCAGCTGCTCCTGCTCGACGGGGGTCAGCTCACCGGGGTCCGCGGGGGAGTCGATGCCCAGCAGACCGGCCAGCGCGGGCTCCGCCCGCAGCAGCTCCGCGGTCGGCACCAGGGCGTACAGGCCCAGCGGCCGGTCCCAGCCCTGCTCGGCTGCGTGGCGTTCGAGGTCCATGACGGCTTCGCGAATGTTCGACACGTTTCCATAGTGACCGATGCGGGAAGCGCGACGCTCCTGTTTTCGGACAGTAGGGTCGCCACATGGCCTTCCGGATGCGACTCCGATACAGCAACGATGCAGCCTTGTCACTCTGACGAGGGCCATTTCGGGAACCCTGCGGCCACCGATTAAGTTTTCAGTAATAGAGCGCCACACGCGCACCCATACGCACCTACCAAGCCAGAACGAGGGGGAGGCGTGAGCTTCCGATCGCCCGGCGCACCACCTGCGCGTATGCCTCGCCGATCAAGGTTGCTCGCGCCAGTCGCGGCGACCGTGGTCGTCATCATCGCGGGGCTGATGCTCGCCGCGAACTTCTGGACCGACTTCAAGTGGTTCGATTCCGTCGGCTACACCTCGGTCTTCCTGACCGAACTGTGGACCCGCGTGCTGCTGTTCGCCGTCGCCGGCCTGGTGATGGCCGTCATCGTCGGCGCCAGCATCTTCTTCGCCTACCGCTCCCGGCCCGGCATCCGGCCGATGAGCCTGGAGCAGCAGGGCCTGGACCGCTACCGGCAGTCCATCGACCCGCACCGCAAACTGTTCTTCTGGATCGCGGTGGGAGCCCTCGCGCTGCTGGCCGGAGCCGCGGCCAGCGGTGACTGGCGGTCCTACCTCCAGTTCGTGAACAGCACCGACTTCGGCGTGAACGACCCCGAGTTCGGCATGGACGTGGCCTTCTTCGCGTTCACCTACCCGTTCCTGCGCATCCTGCTCGGCTACCTGTACGCGGCGGTCATCCTGGCGTTCATCGCCGCGGTGATCGTGCACTACCTGTACGGCGGGGTCCGCCTCCAGAACGACTCCGGCCAGCGCGCCACCCCCTCGGCCCGAGTGCACCTGTCGGTGCTGCTGGGCCTGTTCGTGCTGCTGCGCGGCGGTTCCTACTGGCTGGACCGCTACGGCCTGGTCTTCTCCGAGCGCGGCTACACCTTCGGCGCCTCGTACACCGACGTGAACGCGGTCAAGACCGCGCTGCTCATCCTCACGGTCATCTCGGTCATCTGCGCCGTGCTGTTCTTCGCCAACATCTACTTCAAGAACATCATGGTTCCCATGGCCAGCCTCGGACTGCTGGTGCTGTCCGCGGTACTGGTCGGCGTGGCCTACCCCGAGATCGTCCAGCGCTTCCAGGTCGCGCCCAACGAGCAGCGCCTGGAGAGCCCCTACATCGAGCGCAACATCGAGTACACGCGCGAGGCCTACGGCATCGACGACGCCGAGGTGGAGGCCTACGACGCCACCACCGAGCTCAGCGCGCAGGACCTGGTGGAGGAGTCCCAGGACACCACCGTGCGCCTGGTCGACCCCTCCGTGGTCTCGCAGACCTTCCAGCAGATGCAGCAGGTCCGCGGCTTCTACCAGTTCCCCGAGGTGCTGGAGGTCGACCGCTACCCGAACTCCGAGGGCAACCTGATCGACACGATCGTGGCCGTCCGCGAGCTGGACGGGCCGCCCGCCGACCAGGACAACTGGCTCAACCGGCACCTGATCTACACCCACGGCTACGGCATGGTCGCCGCCGCGGGCACCCAGATCGACGCCGAGGGCCGACCGGTCTTCACCGAGTACAACATCCCTCCGCGCGGTGAGCTGAGCGACGTCGTCGGCGAGTACGAGCCGCGCATCTACTACGGCCGCGAGGGCGCCGAGTACGCCATCGTCCAGGCCGAGGAGGAGTACGACTACCCCCTCGACGCCGAGGAGGAGACGGGCGACGTCCCGACCCCGGAGGACGCCGTCGAGGCCGAGGTCACCCCGAGCCCGGACGAGGCCCGCGCCCCGGCCGACGCCGACCAGGAGGCCGCGGAGCAGACCGCCGAGGAGGCTCCCGCGGAGGGCGAGGGCCAGGGCGGCGAGGGCGGTGAGGGCGCCGAGGAGGGCAGCGACTCGCAGGCCTACAACCGCTACGACGGCGACGGCGGCGTCCAGCTGGCCAGCTTCTTCGACCGGATCCTGTACGCGATCAAGTACCAGGAACCCAACATCCTGCTCAACAGCGCCATCACCGACGACTCGCGCATCATCTACGAGCGCGACCCGGTGGAGCGCGTGGAGAAGGTGGCCCCGTACCTGACCACGGACAGCCGCCCCTACCCGGCGGTCGTCGACGGCCGGGTCGTGTGGATCGTGGACGCCTACACCACGTCCGACGGCTACCCGTACGCCAACCGGATCGACTTCACCCAGGCGGTGACCGACACCTTCACCGACGGCTCGGCCCAGCAGGTGGGCGCGCTGCCGGGCAACGAGGTCAACTACATCCGCAACTCGGTGAAGGCCACCGTCGACGCCTACGACGGCACCGTCACCCTGTACGCGTGGGACGAGGCGGACCCGGTCCTCCAGACCTGGATGGACGCCTTCCCCGGGACCGTCGTCAGCAGGGACCAGATGAGCGAGGAGCTCATCGACCACCTGCGCTACCCGGACGACCTGTTCAAGGTGCAGCGCCAGATCATGCGCGAGTACCACGTGACGGACGCCGCGGCCTACTACGGCGGTCAGGACTTCTGGTCGGTCCCCAACGACCCGACCAACGAGACCGAGGCCCCCGAGCCGCCCTACAGGCAGACCATCCAGTACCCGGGTGAGGAGTCGACCTTCTCGCTGACCAGCACGTTCGTGCCGCGCGGCCGCGAGAACCTGGCGGCCTTCATGGCGGTGGACAGCGATCCGCGCTCCGAGGACTACGGCCAGCTCAAGCTGCTGGAGCTGCCGCGGAGCACGGTGATCCTCGGCCCCGGGCAGGTGCAGAACGCCTTCGACTCCGACGCCGACGTCCGCGAGGTGCTGCTGCCGCTGGAGCAGTCCAACGCGGAGGTGACGCGGGGCAACCTGCTCACGCTGCCGTTCGCCGGGGGCCTGCTCTACGTCGAGCCGCTGTACGTGCAGGCGGGCGGCGGCGGAGCCGCCTCCTTCCCGCTGCTCCAGCAGGTCATGGTCGGCTTCGGTGACGAGGTGGCCATCGGCAACAGCCTGCCGGACGCGCTCAGCAACCTCTTCGACGGAGAGGGCACGCCACCCGAGGAGGGCGCCGAGGAGGCCCCCGAGGAGGAGGCCGGAGCCGGTGACGGCGGAGGCGGCGAGGGCGGCGGAGGCAACCAGGACCTCACCGACTCCCTCAACGAGGCCGTCGAGGCCTGGGAGGAGGCCCAGCAGTCCAACGAGGAGGCCAACGACCGCCTGCGTGAGGCGCTGGAGGACATCCAGCAGCAGCTGGACGAGAACTGAGTCCCGCCCTCCGGCGGTGACCGCTCCGTGAGGGGGCGGGGGTCCTCGGACCCCCGCCCCCTCCGGCGTTCCGAGGAGGCCGTGTCCGGGGGCCTCCGCGTCCCCGGGACCCGTGCCCCTGGGAGAGCCACGGGGGCGGCGCCCGCGAGGGCTTCACGGGCCCTGTGCCCGGCGCCCGTGAGGGCTCCGCGGGCCCGCTGGCACGTCCCACTCCGCCGATTTGGGTTTTTGTTCAGGGCGCGCTACTGTGTAGACACAACGACGCGGGGTGGAGCAGTTCGGTAGCTCGCTGGGCTCATAACCCAGAGGTCGCAGGTTCAAATCCTGTCCCCGCTACCAGACCCGGACCCGGGAGAAATCCCGGGTCCGTCGGTTTTCCTTTCTCCTCCTTTTCGGAGGAGAGTGGAAGCGGACGCCCTCCAGGGGGAGTCCGGGTGGTCGGACCAGGGTGCAAGCGCTGGTAGGATTGCCGAAGGCGGTCGGGAAACCGACTACCACAGGGTGGGATCTCCACCGGTTTTCTCCAAGGAAACTCAGGGAAAACCGATTTGCCACCGGGGGCTAAACCCCCTAAAATAGAGATCACGACGCGGGGTGGAGCAGTTCGGTAGCTCGCTGGGCTCATAACCCAGAGGTCGCAGGTTCAAATCCTGTCCCCGCTACCAGCAAAACGCCGGGCGCATTCAGCGCCCGGCGTTTTTCGTGCGCCCGCGCGCCGCTGCGCCGCCCGGTCTCCCGGGCGGCGCGCGTTCAGCGGGTGCGGCCCTCCACGAGTTCGACCACGCGGTCGGCTCGCTCGGCCACCTTGGGGTCGTGGGTCACCACGACCACCGCGGCGTCGCGGATCCGGGCCTGCTCCAGCAACTGGTCCATGATCATGGTGCTGCTGGCGGCGTCCAGGGCGCCCGTGGGCTCGTCGGCGAGGATCAGTGCGGGTTCCCGGCTCAGCGCCCGCGCCAGGGCCACACGTTGCTGCTCACCGCCGGAGAGCTGGTGCGGCTGCGAGTGCAGCCGGTGCCCCAGCCCCACGGTCTCCAGCAGCTCGCGGGCCCGCGCCCGGCGGCGCAGCAGCGGCACGCCGCCGAGCACCATCGGCACGCCGACGTTGGCCAGGGCGGTCCGCCGCTCCAGCAGGTGGAACTGCTGGAACACGAAACCGACCCCCTCGCCGCGCAGGCGCGACCTCGGACCCTCTCCCAGGCGGGTGGTGTCCACGCCGTCGAACGTGTACGTGCCGCCGCTGGGCCGGTCGAGCAGGCCCAGCACGTTGAGCAGGGTGGACTTGCCCGAACCGGACTGGCCGACGATCGCCACCACCTCTCCCCGCCCCACCCGGAACGTGCAGTCGTGCAGCACGTCGATCCGGGTCCCCGACACCGTGAAGTGCCGGGTCATCCCCTCCACGTCCAGCAGGGGCGCCGGACGGGAGCGGCGCGGCCCGGCCTCGGGGTCCGGTGCGTCGACGGACATCTAGCCCTCACCCTCCTCGGCGAACTCGTCCTTGGAGCCGTGCGCGCCGGGCACGTCGAACCGGGGGTCGAGCGGGATCGGGTCCAGGACCCTCTCACCGACGCTCAGCCCCTCGGTGACCTCGACGGACGACCCGTCGGAGACGCCCAGTTCCACCTCGTGGGTCTCCTCGGTGCCGTCCTCGCCCACCACCACGACCTCGCCCGACCCGGCGGTGCCGCGCACCGCGGTCACGGGGACGATGAGCGCGTTCGCGGCCGCGCCGGTGCTGACCGACAGCTGTCCCAGCACGCCCTCGAAGACCTCCAGGTCGGCGGGCACCCGGCAGGCCAGTTCGGCCCCGCCGCCGCTGCCGCCACTACCGTCGCCCCCGGCGTCCTCGCCGCCCCCGGCCTCGGGGACGGCGCCGCCGCCCCCGGCCGTGCCCAGGGACAGGAACTCGCACGCGGCCGCGGGTGGCCCCTGGTCGATCTGGAGCAGGATGTCCCCGGGGTCCTCGTAGAACCGGTAGAGGTCGTTGGGCGGGATCGACGCGACGGCGCGGAACGCCTCGGGGGCGACCTTGGCCACCACCGCGCCGGGCTCCAGCACGTCGCCGACCAGGACGTCCTCCAGCCCCGACACCGTTCCGGCGGCGGGCGCGTACAGGGTGATCTCCTCGGTCGCGGGGGCGTCGGTGACCTCCCCGCCCTCCCCGGTGACGGGCGCGTCCCCGGCGGGCACCCTCACATTGACGATCGGGGCGCCGTGGTCGACCTCGGCGCCCTCGCCCACCCACAGGTGGGAGACCGTGCCCCCGTTGCGGGCCTCGACCGTCTCGCCGGGCTCGGCCCGGACGACGGCGTCCAGCACCAGCACGGAGCTGACCTCGCCCATCACCACCTCGACCGGTGCCCCGCCCACGTCCAGGGCGGCCTGCTGCGTACCCGCGTCCTCTCCGGCGCCCGGGCCGCCCAGACGGGACACCAGGAGGTAGCCGGCGCCGGTCAGTCCTCCCACGAGGACCAGGACCGCGCCGATGATGATCCACTTCTTCACGTGATCTCTCCTATTCCCGGAGGCCGGCGACCACGGACGCGCGCAGCGCCCGCATCGCGGGGATGATCCCGGCCAGCATCCCGACGAGGGCGGCGCTGCCCAGGCCGACGAGTACTCCGGACGCGGGGATGTTCAGGGGTACGTCGGCGGGCAGCGACACGAGGTTCTCCAGCACCGCGCCGCCCGCGGCCAGCAGGGCCCAGCAGGCGGCGAGCGCGATGAGCCCGGCCACCAGGGACACCACGACCGACTCCATGACCACGGCCACGAACAGGGTGAACCGGCTCGCGCCCAGGGCGCGGTAGGTGGCCAGTTCGCGGCGGCGCTCGCGCACGGTGACCAGCCCCACGTTGAGCACGCCCAGCAGGCCGGTGGTGAGGGTGACGGCGGCGATGCCGGTGAGACCCCAGGACATGTAGGTGATGACCTGGCCGACCTCCTCGGCGTAGTCCGTGCGGTAGGCCATGACGGCGTCCCGCTCCTCCACGCCCCAGCGCCAGGACACCGACGCCAGGCGGTCGGCGAAGACCTCGCCCCACGGGTCCTGCGCCGCGGGGTCGCGCGGGTCGATCCGCACCTGGTAGGTGGTCATGTCGCCCATGAGGAACGGGTCGGCCGACTCCTCCTCCTGCTCCTGCGCGCCGGTGGAGGTTCCGAAGAGCAGTTCCTCGGAGGAGGGGGCGCGCAGCAGGTAGGCGCTGTACCAGCCCATGTCCAGCGCGGAGCCCTCCAGGACGCCGACGACGCGTACGTCCGTCCACCGGCCGGTGCCGATCTGGACGCGGGTGAGGTCGCCCAGCGCGTTCGCGAGTTCCTCGTTGACGACCATGACCGGGGCCAGCGACTCGGTGTCGGCCTCGGTGAACCAGCGGCCCTCGGCCAGGTTCATCCGCCGGATGTCGCCCAGGGTGGGGTCCACGCCGAGGAACTCCACGTCGGGCAGGACCGAGCCGCCGGCGCGGATCGCCGGGAGCTCGGAGGGCCTGTGGTAGATCGAGATGTCCTGGCCGCCCGCCCTGACCAGGTCCTCCTCGAAGGCGGCGCGGTCGGTGACCCGGCCCTGCACGGTGACCTCCAGGGTCGCCGGGCGGCCCGCGTTGGCCTCGCTGTAGGCGGTGGCGAAGCGCTGGCCGAAGTCGCTGGCGCTGACCACGAGGATCAGCGCGCCGACACCGACGACGATGCCCGCGCAGGACAGGATGGTCCGGGCCACGTTGGCCCGTGACCCGGCGAAGGCCAGCACGATCCCGGCTGTGAGGGAACGCAGCATTCGGCCCCTTCCCGTGATGTCTGTGAGATTCGGACGCCGCGACGGCGGCGCCGGGATACCCGCGGGGGTGGCGGGGTTTCACCAGACTCATCGTGGAAGGAGGCGGTTTCGGTTCAGCCCGACCGAAGGAATTTCGGGCCGCCGTTTTGGACCGCGCACTGGAGAGGGAGCGGACGGGAACGCGGCGGGGCCGGGGCCTCAGGCCGCCTCGAAGCCGTCGCAGGTGAGCGGTGCCCCGGAGCCGGTGTCCGACCAGACCACCGTGTGCACCCCCGCGGAGGGGGAGTCCTCCGCGCCCTCGAAGTCGTCGGGGTAGCGCACGCGGGTCCACTCGCCGGACGCGACCGCCGCCTCGGTGGCGGCGGTGCCGCCGCGGGGTCCGATGACGGAGACGGTCACCGAGGCGGTGCCCGCGTCCTCCGGAGCCAGGACGCCCAGTTCGACGGGGCCGTCCGCGGTCACGCGCGGCACCTCGGTGCGCCAGGGGTGGGCGGCCCGGCTGTCCACGGCGGGCACGCACAGGTACCTGGCGGGGTCGAACGCGGTGTCGGGGACGCCCAGGCCGGGGCCCTCACCCTGGACGGAGGAGCGCACGGTGTCGGCGATCATCTCGCGCAGCTGTTCGGGGCTGTGCCCGTGGCCGCCGCCGCAGGCGGTGGCCAGCAGGACCGCGGCCGCGCACAGGAAGAACCGGAGGGGTGTCGTGGTCAGCACACCACCGCACGTTACTACCTACGGTGGCTTCGTGTGCACCCACTGTCATTATCGGGATGGGGTCAGACGCGGTGCAGCGGGGTGGGGCCTCCGTTGAGCCAGGTCAGCACCTGGTCGTGGATCGCGCCGTTGGTGCACACCAGGGGGCCGCCGTCCTTGAAGCCCTCGCCGCGCAGGTCGGTGGCCCGACCGCCCGCCTCCTCCAGGATGACGGGCAGCGGCGCGGCGTCCCACAGCGACAGCTCGGGCTCGGCGGACACGTCCACGGCGCCCTCGGCGACCATCACGTGCGACCAGAAGTCGCCGTAGGCGCGGGTGCGCCAGACCGAGCGGGTCAGGCCGAGGAAGGAATCGAGGCGGCCCTGCTGTTCCCAGCCGGTCAGCGAGGAGAAGCTCAGGGAGGCGTCCGACAGCTCCGACACCTCGGACACGTGGCAGCGCGAGGCCTTGGACAGGCTGCGGCCCTGCCATGCGCCGCCGCCCCTGGAGGCCCACCAGCGGCGGTACAGCGCCGGGGCCGAGACCACGCCCACCACGGGCCTGTCGCCCTCCAGCAGGGCGATCAGGGTCGCCCACACCGGGACGCCGCGCACGTAGTTCGCGGTGCCGTCGATGGGGTCGATGACCCACACCCGGTTGCTGTTGCCCGTCTTGCCGTACTCCTCGCCCACCACGGCGTCGCGGGGCCGGGCGCGGGAGAGCACGCTGCGCAGCGTCTCCTCCACCATCCGGTCGGCCTCGGTGACGTGGGTGAGGTCGGGTTTGGTGTCGACGACGAGGTCAAGCGCCCGGAAGCGCTTGAGCGCGATGTCGTCGGCAGCGTCGGCGAGCACGTGGGCCAGCCGCAGATCATCGTCAAAGGACACCATGACCGGTAACGCTACCCTCACGGGCACGAACATGCCCAAAGGGGCGCACGCGCGTGACCAGAGTGTTAGTTCCCCGCCGCCGGAGTCCGAGGGAACGGCGGCCCGGTGGGGAGCGTCAGGGGTGTCGTCCGCGGCGGCGGATGCGAGGATGGGGACATGGACACCGCGAACCGACAGGGGCGCGCCGAGGGCACCTCGGCGCGGGAGCGGTTGTTGGACGCCGCCTATGCCGAGGTCGTCTCGGGTGGGTGGTCCGACCGGCGCATGGTGGACATCGCGGCGGTCGCCCGGGTGTCGCGCCAGACCCTGTACAACGTGTTCGGCAGCAAGGAGGGCCTGCTCCAGGCCGTCGTGGTACGCGAGGTCAACGCGCTGCTCGACCGGGTGGTGCGCCTCCTGGAGGAGGAGGGCGAGGACCCGCCGCACGCGGTGAGCCGGGCCACGCGCCTGGTGCTGCTGTCCGCCCGCGACAACCCGCTGCTGCGCGCGGTGGTGACCGGGGACCACGGGCTCCTGCCGGTGCTCACCACGCGCGCCGAGCCCCTGCTGGACGTCCTGGGCGAGCGCATCACCGCCCTGTTGGGGGAGCGCTATCCGGAGCTGGCCGACTCCGCAGCCGAGGTCGCGGCCGACGTCGCCCTGCGCCTGACGGTGTCCTACTCGCTGCAACCCATCGACCCCGACGAGGCCGCGCGCAGGGTCGAGACGGTCGTGCACGGGATGCTGATGGTCGGCCGCTGAGAGGAGTGGCGGCGTGGTGGAGGGCCCGCTGACGGAGAGCGAGCGCCGGGAGGTGCTGCGCGCCTGCATGGCCGACGGGCGGATCACCGCGATCCCGGTCCGCCGCGCCGCCCGGCTGATCCTGCTCGACCAGGTGGCCCGGGCCTTCGAACCGGGGGTCCGCTACAGCGAGGCCGAGGTCAACGCGGTCCTGAGCGGGTTCAGCGCGAACGTGGCGGTGCTGCGCCGCGGCCTGGTCGACGAGGGGTTCATGGAGCGCGACCGCACCCGGTACTGGCGCTGCGGCGGAACCGTGGAGGTCTAGCGCCCGCCGGAAACGCCGACGTTGCGGCGTCCCAGGGGAGGACAGTCCGGCCCGCGGACGGTGAGGGAGATTTTCCAACAAACCCCAGTCGGGCACCCGTCGAGCTGACAGCGATGGTGCCCGGCTGAGATTTCTGGGACGTTGACGGTGCGACGGCCCGGCCGCGTTCAGCGGCGGGACGCGGCGAGCAGGTCCACCACCCCCGTACCGTCCTCGTCGCCATGGCCCCGGGCGAGGCGGCGCTCCATCAGCTCCGCGTACGGCACCAGGAGTTCGGCGCTCACCCCCTGCTCCTCAGCGGTGCGCAGCAGGGTCCGGTTGCCCCGTACCTGCATGGCGAGGTTGGAAACGACGCCCGTGGTGTAGTCGCCGCTCTCCAACTGCTCCGCAGTGGTGTGGACGCCGAAGGTGATCGTGCCCAGCCAGTCCGCCAGTAGGGACGCGAACCCCTTCAGCGGCACGTCCTCGCCGCGGACCAGGGCGAAGGCATGCGCGACCCCGGCGAACATGCCGTTCATCGCGCTGAGCAGGGCCACGTCGTGCAGATCGGCCATCCCGGCGTCCTCGCCGACGAACACGGTCCCGGCCACGGCGGACAGGGCCGCCTCGTGCTCGGCGAAGGCCTCCTCGGAACCGCTGTAGAACACGTACCCGCCCGAGCCGGAGGCGCCGATCATCGGTGGAACGGCCATGACGCCGCCGCTGACGAAGCGGGCGCCGCGCCCACGCGCCCACTCCGCGCGGGCCCGGGCCTGGTCCGGCGTCCCTGTGGTGACGTTGAACAGATCACGGCCCGCCAGGTCGGTGTCGGCCAGCACCGCGCCGACGGAGTCGTCGTCGAGCAGGCAGGTCACCACCAGGCGGGCTGAGGCGATCGCCTCAGCCGCCGTCGCGGCGACGTGGGCGCCCTCCCGGGCCAGCGGCTCGGCCCGGGACGGGGTCCGGTTCCAGACGGTCAGCGGGTACCCGGCGGCGAGCCAGGCGCGGGCGAGGGCGGTGCCCATGTCCCCGAGCCCGAGCAGGGCGACGCGGGGCTTCTCGGTGTCGTGTGCGTTCATGTGCACTAGGCTCGTCGCCCGTCGGAGCCCCGACAAGTACGCACTTCCAAGTGCGTGCGCACTCCGGGGTAAGCATGCAGGCGGGAGGGAGGGCGATGGCCGTCGTACGGAGGCCCGGCGCGTACCACTGCGGTATCGACGCGGCGATGGACGTCATCGGCGGCAGGTGGAAGGTGCTCGTCCTGTGGGCGCTCGAGGAGGAGCCGCGCCGCTTCGGCGAGCTGCGCCGCATGCTCGACGGCGTCACCGAGAAGGTCCTGGCCTCCCACCTGCGCGAGCTGGAGCAGGACGGGATCGTGCGCCGACGGGACTTCGGCGAGGTCCCGCCCCGGGTCGAGTACTCGCTCACCCCGCTGGGGGAGTCCCTGAACGAGGCCCTGGCCCCGCTCGGGGCCTGGGGCCGCGCGCACGTCCTGGGACCGGACCGCCCGACCCCTGAGGAGTCCAGGACGGCCCCCTGACGCTCAACCACCCGTCCGGTGCCTGCCCGCGCCGCCGCGACGTCTGAGGAGCCGCACGAAGACGGCCAGCTGCCACGCGAGAGTGATGACGGCGAGCCCGAGGAGCGCACAGGCGAGGACCGTCAGGTCCGGTCCGCCGCGTTCCTCCCACATGTGCAGGAGCACCGCCGACGCGGTGAGGAGCCCACCAGCACCGGTCACCGCGGTCACGCGTCTGTTGTTGTCCTCCATGGGGACGCCTCCTGGGGGTGGAGCCGGTCAGGACTCCGTCTCGTCAGTGTCCCCGGTGTCCCCCTCGCGGCTGGTGAGCAGGCGACGCAGGGAGGCCACGCGGTCCGGGTCGAGTTCTCCGCGCTCCAGCGCGGCCTGGATCGCGCAGCCGGGGGCGTCGGGCTGGTGGGAGCACCCCGCAGGGCAGTCCTCGGCGGCCTCGGCCAGGTCCGCGAAGCCCTCGACGATGTCCTCGGGGTCGATGTGGGCCAGGCCGAAGCTGCGCACGCCCGGGGTGTCGATCAGCCAGCCCCCCTCGAAGGGCAGCGCGGCGGCGGACGTGGAGGTGTGGCGGCCGCGCCCGGTGACGGCGTTGACGTGGCCCACGGCCCGGTCGGTGCCGGGGACGAGCCGGTTGACCAGGGTGGACTTGCCCACTCCGGAGGAGCCCACGAGCACGGTGGTGCGGTCGGCCAGGCGGGCGCGCAGGCCGTCCAGACCGCTCTCGGGGTCAAGCACCTCGTAGGGCACGCCCAGGGGCGCGTACACCCGCACCAACTCGTCCGGGGCGGCCAGGTCGGCCTTGGTCAGGCACAGCAGGGGGGCGAGCCCGGCGTCGTAGGCGGCGACCAGGCAGCGGTCCACGAAGCGCGGCTGCGGCGCGGGGTCGGCCAGGGCGCAGACGATCGCCAGCTGGTCGGCGTTGGCCACGATCACCCGCTCGACCGGGTCGGTGTCGTCGGCCGTGCGTCTGAGCACGGACGCGCGCTCCCTGACCCGCACGACACGGGCCAGGGTGTCGGGTCTGCCGGACAGGTCGCCGACCACGTCGACGCGGTCGCCGACCACGATCGAGCCGCGGCCGAGCTCACGGGCCTTCATCGCCACGACGGGAACGCCGTTCACCAGGCAGCGGTACCGGCCCCGGTCCACAGCGGTGACCAGGCCCTCCACGGCGTTCTCGTGCTTGGGCCGGGTGCGGGTGCGGGGGCGCGAACCGCCCCGGGCGCGCACGCGGATGTCGTCCTCGTCCAGGTGGCGTCCCCCGCCCCGCGTGCGGCTCATGCCAGGGCCTCCGCCCACAGACCCGGGAAGTCGGGCAGGGTCTTGCGCGTGGTGGCGATGTTCTCCACCTCCACCCCGGGCACCGCGAGCCCGATCACCGCTCCCGAGGTGGCCATCCGGTGGTCGTCGTAGGAGTGGAACACCCCGCCGTGCATCGGGCGCGGGTTGATGACCAGTCCGTCGGGCAGCTCCTCGGCGTCGCCGCCCAGCCGGTTGATCTCGGCGGCCAGCGCGGCGATGCGGTCGGTCTCGTGGCGGCGCAGGTGCGCGATGCCGGTCAGCCGGGAGGGGGTCGTGGCGAGCGCGGCCACGGCGGCGACGGTGGGCGTGAGCTCGCCCACGTCACGCAGGTCGGCGTCGATGCCCAGGATCCGGCCGGTGCCGCGCAGGGTGAGCAGCCCCTCGGGCGAGCGGGAGACCTCGCCGCCCATCCGGGTGAACAGCGAGCGCAGCTCGTCGCCGGGCTGGGTGGTGTGCTCCGGCCAGTCCTCGACCGTCACCTCGCCCCCGGTGACCAGGGCGGCGGCCAGGAAGGGCGCGGCGTTGGACAGATCGGGCTCCACGGTGATGTCGGAGACCTTGACCGGTCCGGGCTCGACCCTCCAGGAGTTGTCGGCGGTGGACACGGTGACCCCGGCCGCGCGCAGCATCTCCACGGTCATGTCCAGGTGCGGCTGGGAGGGCACGGGGGGCCCGGAGTGGCGCACGTGCACACCCTCGGTGAAGCGGGCGCCGCTCAGGAGGAGGGCCGACACGAACTGGGAGGAGCCGGACGCGTCGAGCGTCACCTCGCCGCCGCGCACGGCGCCGGTGCCGTGCACGGCCATCGGCAGCGCGCCGCGGCCGCCGTCGTCGATGTCGGCGCCCAGGGCGCGCAGCGCGGCCAGCAGTTCGCCCACGGGCCGCTCGCGGGCACGCGGGTCACCGTCGAACTCCACGGTGCCCGAGGCCAGGGCCGCCACCGGTGGCACGAACCGCATCACCGTGCCCGCGTTGCCGACGTCGACGGAGGCCGGGCCGCGCAGCGGGGCGGGGGTGACCGCCATGTCCTCCCCCTCCGCGGCGATCCCCGTGCCCAGGGCGCGCAGGGAGCCCGCCATCAACTCGCTGTCCCGGCTGACCAGCGGACGGCGCACCAGACACGGTGTCTCCGACAGGGCGGCCAGGACCAGCGCGCGGTTGGTCATCGACTTGGACCCCGGCAGCGACAGCCGGGCGCGCACCGGCCGCTCGGCCGTGGGCGCGGGCCAGTGCCCGCCGGGGGTCCCGGCGGAGCGCGGGGACGTGGCGGTGTCGGGGTTCTGGCCGGACTGGACGGGCTGCGAGGACGCGGGCTCAGGCATGACACAAGGTTATCGGGATCGGCGCGGCCGCAGGCGAACGCCTTCCCGCCTGTGGACAACTCGTCGGACGGGAGCGGTGCCCGCTTCGGCGGCATGTCCGGAGACCGGTCCGGCGGTCGGTCCGGTGCCCCGCTTCGGTCGCGGTTCCGGCGGTCGGTCCGGCGGTTGGCCCGGCGGCGCGTCCGTCAGGGGCCCGGAGCGGCCGGACGGCCCGGGACGGACGTATCCTTGTCAGGCCATGGTGTATCTGGATCACGCTGCCACGACCGACGTGCGCCCCGAGGCCGCCGCCGACATCGCGGCCGAGCTCGGCGCCCTCGGGAACCCGTCGTCCCTGCACGCCCACGGGCGCGCCGCGCGCCGCACGGTGGAGGAGGCGCGCGAGCGCCTGGCCGGGGCGCTCGGCTCGACCCCGCACGAGGTGGTCTTCACCGGGGGCGGCACCGAGTCGGACAACATCGCCGTCAAGGGCCTGTACTGGGCGCGCAACGCGCCCGGCGCCCGCAGGCCCAGGATCCTCACCAGTGCCGTCGAGCACCACGCCACCCTCGATCCCGCGCACTGGATGGCCGAGCACCAGGGCGCGGTGCACGAGAAGGTTCCCGTGGACGCGTTGGGACGGGTGGACCCCGAGGCCCTGCGGGAGACGATCGAGGGCGGCTCCGGGCCCGAGGCGGTCGCGCTCGTGTCGGTCATGTGGGCCAACAACGAGGTGGGCACGGTGCAGCCGGTCCGGGAGCTGGCCGCCGTCGCCGCCGAGTACGGCATCCCCTTCCACACCGACGCCGTTCAGGCCGTGGGCGTGGAACCGGTCGACTTCGCCGCGAGCGGGGTGAGCGCGCTGACGGTCAGCGGACACAAGCTCGGCGGCCCGGTGGGCGCGGGCGCGCTGCTGGTCGCGCGCGGCCTGGCCCCGGCACCGGTCCTGCACGGCGGCGGCCAGGAACGCGACATCCGCTCGGGCACCCTGTCCCCGCCGCTGCTGCGCGGGCTGGCCACGGCCGTCCACCTGGCGGTCGCCGAACGCGAGGAGCACGCCAAGCACCTGGCGGCCCTGCGCGACGAACTGGAGGAGGGGGTCCGCGCCGCGGTCCCCGACGCGGTCGTCAACGGCGACCCCGCGCGCAGGCTGCCGGGAATCTCGCACATCTCCTTCCCCGGCTGCGAGGGGGACGCGCTGCTCATGCTCCTGGACGCCAAGGGCATCTCCTGCTCGACCGGTTCGGCCTGCTCGGCGGGGGTGGCCCAACCCAGCCACGTGCTGCTGGAGATGGGCGCCGACGCCGGGACCGCGCTGAGCAGCCTGCGCCTGTCGCTGGGCCGCACCTCCACCCGGGAGGACGTGGCGGCGCTGGCGCGGGCCATCGGACCGGCCGTGGAGCGGGCCAGGGCCGCGCGCGCCAGACGTCGCTAGTGCCCTGACCACAAGGGTTCGCCGGGGCCACCCCCTCGTGGCACACCAGCAACGTTTCTGGCCAGTCCACTTGAGGGACGCGGCGGCCCCGAACACGGAGCGGCTACTCCGCGCGGTGCACGGTGACGGACTCGATGGTCACGTCCTGGGCGGGGCGGTCGTTCATGTCGGTCTCCGCGTTGGCGATGCCGTTCACCACCTCCATGGAGGACTCGTCCGCGACGTGCCCGAAGATCGTGTGCAGGCCGTTCAGGTGCGGGGTGGGCTCGACGGTGATGAAGAACTGCGAGCCGTTGGTGTCCGGGCCGCGGTTGGCCATGGCCAGCACGCCCGGCTCGGAGAACTCCCGGCCGGAGTCGAACTCGTCCTCGAAGGTGTAGCCCGGGCCGCCCTGACCGGTGCCCTGCGGGTCGCCGCCCTGGATCATGAACCCGTCGATCACCCGGTGGAACACGGTGCCGTCGTAGAACGCGGCCTCGCCCGTCGCCGGGTTGGGCACGCCCTCGCCCTCGGCGAGGCCCACGAAGTTGGACACCGTGACGGGCGCCTCCTCGGGGAACAGCTCCAGTTCGATGTCGCCCTCGCTGGTGTGCAGCGTGGCGCCCTCGACTCCGGTGACGTCCACCTCGGCGGGGCTGCCGGTCTGCTCGGAGGTGGTCTCCTCCGGCGTGCCGCCGCCCTCCGAGCCGCCCTGGTCGGCCGGGGCTGCGGCACCGTTGGCGCAGGCGGAGGTGGCGAGCAGGGCGGTGCAGGCCAGGAGGGCTGTCGCCGGGAGGGGCAGAAGCTTCATCGGTTCACTTCCGGAGAATGAGGATCGCGGCTGGGCGGCACACAGGCTACTCGGCCGGGGGAAGTGCCCTCGTCAGCGGGTTGGCTTTCCGTCATGGCGTGACCACGGTCCGCCCCCGCGGCCGCCCCTGCGGCCGCCCCCGCGACCGCTCCCGCCGCCCCGCCGTGAGGCCCCGATGACTTGTCACGGATCGCCGTACCCGTCCGGTCGCTTGACCGGCGACCCCGGCACGGGAGAGGGTCGGAAGAGGACGGGGCGGGGCGCCGGCGGTGTGCCGGGAGCGAGGCCTCGTCGGGCGCTGGAGGGAGGGAAGTGGATTGAACACCGCACTGCCGTCCGCGATGTGGCTCCCCTTCGCCGCGAGGGTACTGCGCGCGCGCTCCGACAGGGGGCTCTCACGCGCCGAACTCGCCGCGACGGTGGGGGTGACCGACGACAAGCTCCGCGAGGTGGAGAACGCGCACTGCCGACCTGCCCGCTCGCTGGTCGAACGGGTGGACAACGCCCTGGGCGCCGAGCACCAGCTCGTGGACGCCTGGGCGATCACCCTCCAGGCGGAGGCCTTCCCCAACGAGTTCGGCGACCAGCGCGAGCTGGGCGTCCACGCCACCCACCTGTGGGAACACCAGCCCATGGCGGTCCCGGCGTTCCTGCGCACCCGCGAGTACTCGCGCGCGGTGCTGCGCCCGCGCCATCCGGACCTGACCCCGGACGAGGTCGAGGAGATGGTGGAGGAGGAGATGGCCCATCGGGCCGCGATGACCGGAACGGAGGGGCCCGTGCTGCGGGTGGTCCTCAACGAGTCGGCCCTCCAGCGCCCGCAGGGCGGCGCCGCCGTCCTCAACGCCCAGCGCGACTTCCTCGCCGACCTGATCGAGGCGGGCATCGTCACCCTGGGCGTGATCCCCGAGCAGACCCCGAACCACCCCGGCCTGGGCGGCGCCTTCCGGCTGATGGAGTTCGCCGACCGACCCAGCATGGTCTACGCGTTCGCGGCCGAGGGCGGGGACCTGACCGCCGAACCCGAGCAGGTGGGCCGCTGCACCACGGTGCGCGAAGCCATCGAGGCCGCGACCGTGGAACTCACGCCGGGGTCGGCACTGCTCACCGCCCGCTGGCCGGCGGGGTAGCGGGCCGCCCGCCGAAACCCCCGGAGGCCTTGGGGGTACGCCCCGTGATGGGCTAGGTTGCCCGCCATGGATATCGCGATCACATCCGGATACGTCGTCCCCGTCGACGGAGACCCCATCGACGGGGGCACCGTCCTCATCTCCGACGACCGGATCGCCGCCGTCGGCGCCGACGTCACGGTCCCCGAGGGGGCCACCGTCGTCGACGCCTCCGGCAAGTGGGTGCTCCCCGGCTTCGTGGAGGCCCACGGCCACATCGGCATCGACGAGGAGGGCGTCGGCTGGGCCGGTGACGACACCAACGAGATGACCGACCCCAACGGCGCCCGCATGCGCGCGCTGGACGCCATCAACCCCGCCGACCGCGGCTTCGCCGACGCCCTGTCCGGAGGCGTCACCAGCTCGGTCGTCAAGCCCGGTTCGGGCAACCCCATCGGCGGCCAGACCGTGGCGGTCAAGTGCTGGGGCCGCAGCATGGAGGACCGCCTGATCCGGCACCCGGCCAGCGTCAAGAGCGCCCTGGGTGAGAACCCCAAGCGGGTCTACGGCAACAAGGACAAGCTGCCCTCCACCCGCCAGGGCGTGGCCGCCGTCATCCGCGACGCCTTCACCAAGGCCCAGGACTACCGGGCCAGGCGCGAGCACGCGGCCTCGGAGGGCACCCCGTTCGACCGGGACAACACCCTGGAGGTGCTGGTCCGGGTCCTGGACGGCGAGCTCCCGTGGTGCCAGCACACGCACCGCGCCGACGACATCCACACCGCGATGCGCCTGTCCGACGAGTTCGGCTACCGGCTGATCATCAACCACTGCACCGAGGGCCACCTGCTGGCCGACGAGATCGCCGAGCGCGGTATCCCCGTCATCACCGGCCCGCTCATGACCAGCCGCTCCAAGGTGGAGGTCAACAACAAGACCCTGGCCAACCCCGGCATCCTCGACCGGGCGGGCGTCAAGGTCGCCCTGACCACCGACCACCCGGTCGTCCCGATCGAGTTCCTGGTCCACCAGGCCACCCTGTGCGTCAAGGAGGGCATGGACCCGGTCTCCGCGATCCGCGCCCTCACGGTCAACCCCGCCGAGATCATGGGCATCTCCGACCGGGTCGGCTCCCTCAGGCCGGGCCTGGACGCCGACGTGGTCGTGTGGTCGGGCGACCCGCTGGACGTGATGAGCCGCGCCCTGCGCGTGTTCGTCGACGGCCGCGAGGTCTACACCTACGACGAGCGCACGCGCGAGCGCACCGTGCTCGACGCCTACTACCGCGAGCGCTGAACGGCCGAGCCGGGGCTCCCGGCCCAGGGCC